>CAZYEO010000099.1:0-8448 GCA_964646495.1 uncultured Muribaculaceae bacterium | reverse complement strand
ATTTTATATTTTCTGAGCAAATCTTGTGTATGCTCTTGTTTCTTTAGCCTGTCTGTAATATCCTTGTGAGTCCCAATAATACGCACAATATTCCCTGATTTATCTTTTATAGTAGCAAATTCTTTTTCTACCACTTCCCATTTGTCTATATGGGGATATTTACATCTCACTACAATACTTCCCTCTGGAGATGCACCGGAGAGAATATCATTTATTTTATCAAAAAATATCCACGCATCATCAGGATGTATAATTATTGAAGCATCTTTAAGTGGACATCTTCCGTTTGCCACAGTTTCTCCCACAATATTATAAAGCATATCCGACTTCACATCGTATCCCCAAACCAATATATTTCCGGCTCTAATTGCCAAATCCAACTGCTCACGTTGAAGTGAAATGCCGATTGTAGCCCTCTTTATACGATAATTCAACCAGAAAACTATTAAATAAAATATCATTATTGCTATTGCAATAAATCCCAAAATAAGTCCAATTATCTTAATCGTAGATGAGTTGTCTACGCCAAACCATTTGTTATATATCCTATCATATTCCCCATTTGCCTTAATAATATCCATCCCCCTATTGAGCAAATATTTAAGCGAATCATTCTCCTTATGCACCAATAAACCATAGCTTCTCGGTGATAAATTAGTGTGGAGCACTCGCAGGTCATTCATATCATGTTTTTCGATATAATACTCCACCAATTCCTTTGGGCACAGCATCAGATCCTGTTTTCCATTTGAGACAAGACGCAATCCGTCTATTATATATGGTATCTCAGTAAATGTATTGTTTTTAACAAAGTTGGAAGGGTAATCTTTTTTATCTTCACCCCAATATGTAATTATATTTTTCCCCTTAATATCACTGATAGTACCTATACCCGATTCTTTGAGCGATACAATATCTTGATTCATGTATATAATTGGGGTAATCGATTCACATAAAGTATCGGGGGCTTCAGCAGCTGAGACACCACTTATTGCATCTATTTTTCTATCTTTGAAATCTGTAACAATATCATGCCATTCCATTAACTCCAAATTATATGGAATTTGGACTTCTTTCATTATGGCATCTATTATCTCAACATTAAACCCGGCAGGATTTCCATTATCGTCAATATATTCATACGGGGGAAATTCACGATCTCCTCTTATCTCCAATATACGATTCGAATGTAATCCATTATGAGCATAAGTATTTATTGTACTTAGAAGAAAAAACATAATTATACATATTCTCCTAACAGAACATTTTAATCTCATTCCCCTACATAAGGATAAATTATTAATAAATGCATTCATCTGGATTCATAATTTTTCACTGTAATAAATCGTCGTATTCATCTCAAAAAACACTTCTTTATCAATTTAACTTGATTAGAATTTAGCCTGCAACTATAACGTGAATTAAAATTCAATAATAGCAAAGATAGGTACATATATTAATATATTCTAAAAAATATGCAACTTTAAAATGTTTTTTATGCCTACTATTCACCATTATAAACAAATAATTAAAGATACAATCCTCGCCTATTTTGAAATAATCAAAAGGTCGAGGTTTGTATCTTTATTCATTAGAGATTTATAATCAAGAATACAAAGTTCTATTTTACTAATTTGCGATAGCGTATTCTATGCGGCTCTACATTGCCCAATTTCGCTTTTTTGTATTCCTCGTATTCAGAATATGTTCCTTCATAATACACTACTTCACTATCTCCTTCAAACGAAAGTATATGAGTACAAATACGATCGAGAAACCAACGGTCGTGAGATACAACCACTGCGCATCCGGCAAAATTCTCCAATCCTTCTTCTAAAGCTCTCAGAGTATTTACATCAATATCGTTGGTAGGCTCATCAAGAAGAAGCACATTACCCTCCTCTTTGAGTGCCATTGCGAGATGAAGTCTATTGCGTTCTCCTCCCGAAAGTATACCGATTTTCTTTTCTTGATCTGCTCCGGTGAAATTAAACTTTGATAAGTAGGCTCTTGCGTTCATATCTTTTCCTCCCATTCGGAAATTTTCCACACCTTGCGAAATAACCTGATACACTGAGCTTTCGGGGTGAAGATCTTTATGGGTTTGATCCACATACGATATTTTCACTGTCTCTCCTACATCGAAATTTCCTCCATCTTGTTTTTCAAGTCCCATTATAAGACGGAAAAGAGTGGTTTTACCAGCACCATTAGGACCAATAACACCTACAATACCATTTGGAGGCAGCATAAAATTAAGATCTCCAAAGAGGAGCTTGTCTCCAAAAGCCTTCTGCACGTGTTCGGCTTCGATAACTTTGTTTCCAAGTCTCGGACCATTTGGAATGAATATTTCCAATTTTTCTTCACGTACTTTCTGGTCTTCATTTAGCAATTGATCATAGGATGACAAACGTGCTTTACCCTTTGCTTGACGTGCTTTGGGAGCCATGCGCACCCACTCCAGTTCTCTTTCAAGAGTTTTGCGACGTTTACTGGCTTGTTTTTCTTCTTGAGCCATTCGTTTTGTCTTCTGATCGAGCCAAGATGAGTAGTTACCCTTCCATGGAATACCTTCACCGCGATCAAGCTCTAATATCCAGCCTGCCACATGATCAAGGAAATAACGGTCGTGGGTAATTGCAATTACCGTTCCGGCATATTGTTGAAGATGTTGTTCGAGCCAATCGATAGATTCGGCATCAAGGTGGTTGGTAGGTTCATCGAGGAGCAAAATATCAGGCTGTTGAAGCAACAAGCGACATAAAGCCACACGACGACGTTCCCCTCCTGACAAGGTTGCAACATTTTGATCCTCTGGGGGACAACGAAGAGCATCCATTGCGCGCTCCAATTTATTATCAAGATTCCACGCATCGGCAGCATCGAGTTTATCCTGCAACTCTGCCTGACGTGAAATTAATTTATCCATTTTATCGGGATCATCGAGTACATCTGGATCGCCAAAACTATTATTTACTTGATCAAATTCAGCCAATAAGTCAAGAATGGATTGCATGCCCTCTTGCACTATCTCTTTCACTGTTTTTGTAGGGTCCAATTTAGGATCCTGCTCGAGATAGCCTACTGAATAACCGGGAGAGAACACTACTTCACCTTGATATGATTTTTCTATTCCGGCAATAATCTTCAGGAGTGTAGATTTTCCTGAACCATTAAGCCCTATAATACCTATTTTGGCACCATAGAAAAACGAAAGGTAAATATTCTTTAGAACTTGTTTCTGTGGTGGATATACCTTATTCAATCCAACCATTGAGAAAATCACTTTTTTATCGTCAGCCATATTATCGAATATGAATTTTATTTATTGATTTTAGGAGCCTTTTTTGTACGATAATCGCAACGTACTTTTCCTGCAATTATATTATTGAGTTTTGTGCGGATTAATTGTTTACGTATCGGTGATATATGATCAATAAAAACCCTTCCTTCCAGATGATCATATTCATGCTGTATCACACGCGCCAAATATCCCTCAAATACCTCATCATGTTGTTGAAAATTTTCATCAAGCCATTTCATCTTAACTTTCTCAACTCGAGTAACATTTTCATGTATTCCGGGAAGACTCAAACATCCCTCTTCTCGAGTTTTTCGTTCCCCATCTTCAATAACTTCTACTATAGGATTTATGAGAGTAAGTTTTACATCCTTCAATTCTGGGAATGCCTCGCTCAAAGGATCTACATCAATCACTATGATGCGTGCACTCACCCCTACTTGTGGGGCAGCAATTCCAATCCCATCGCTATCATACATTGTTTCTGCCATATTAGCTAACAATTCTTTGAGTGCAGGATAATCTTTTTCGATTTCCGATGCAACTTGTCGAAGTACCGGATGTCCGTATAAATAAACTGGTAATATCATAATTTTGCTTGAAAACTTTGTAAATAATCATTTAGAATGATAGTTGCCGCCATCTCATCTACCAATCCCTTATCTTGGCGGGTACTTTTTTTGGCCCCTCCCATTATCATGGCTTGGTGAGCAATTGCAGATGTAAAACGTTCGTCATACATCTCTACAACCAACGAAGGTATCTCTTTTTTCAGGCGAGCCAAAAAAGGTGTGATGTAACGCATACTCTCCGATGGAGTATTATCCATTTTTCGAGGAAGTCCCACAATCACTTTGTCCACTGTTTCTCGTGAAATATATGATTTTAGAAAATCAATTAGTGTATGTGTAGGAACAGTGGTAAGCCCTGTGGCTACAATTCTAAGTGAATCGGTCACAGCCAGCCCCACGCGCTTGCGTCCATAATCTATTGCGAGAATTCGTCCCATATCGCAAAGGTACGGTTTTTCTGAATGTTATCCATACTTTAGACTTCCAATCACGCCAATTATTCTCTTTTTTTAATAATTTGATTTTTTATGGGATACAGAATTCGATAGCTTCGGTGGAATTGTTGCACAAGGGGTACAATGAGCTACGGCGTAGCCCCACCACCCACACTATTGATTCATCGGCTGTGAGTACCCAAATATCTCGTTTTTCTATTATGGAGAGTTTTGCATCCGAGAGTAGGTCGCTCACTTTTTTTGTGCCACGCATTCCAAATGGTTTTATTGCATCACCCATGCGCCACTTCCGCAATTCAAGTTTGCTGTGAAGTATATCAGGATGAAATTTCTCGGTTTTACGGTTGATTCTATTTTTTGACATATTACTGTCAATTGTTATTTTCCTACAAGTTAGGAAGATTGGATTCTCACATTTATCAATATTTATAGGGTATGATTGAGGTATACAATCTTGCTTAATTACTCCAATATCGATATAACTCCTATTAATAATAGCCTCATGGCTTAGAGAATAAAATTTTCGCCCCGATGAATTTGTTGATCGCCATGCATTAAGCATCGAATCCGACTGAATGGAGTTAAACCCATATGATTTCACAATTTCATGCATTATAGTTGAAGCTCCGGGATGCGATGCAAACTTTGCCATATTTATTCTTACAGCAAGATTATCGATTTTGATTGTGGCTTGCTCGATAAATTCGTTAATAGCTGCATGATACACCTCATATCCTCCCTTTATATTTTCTATCGTGCGTGCTATAGCCACATCTGCATCCGGAAAAACATCGCGCAACGTTGGCAATATTATATTACGCAATTTATTGCGTTTCACATCATTTTCAGCATTTGTACTGTCAATCACATAATCCTGATTTAGGAATTGCAAATAGGCTATTATATCATTTCTTGAAACGTTGAGAAGAGGGCGGATTATATTCCCATTTATTTCAGATATCGCTTTTAACCCTGTTATGCCACTTCCTCGCAATGCATTGAGAAAGAATGTTTCTATATTGTCATCTTGATGATGTGCCACGGCAATCCATTGGCAATCGAATTGTATGCGAATTTTTTCAAACCAATTATATCTTAATTCTCGCGCAGCCATTTCTACCGAAACCCCATGTTCGTGCATATATTGAGGCACATCAAAATCAGTCATTACACACTCTAAACCTAATTTTGTGGCAACGGAGCGAACAAAAAACTGATCTCGCATCGACTCCTCTCCACGCAAGTGAAAATTACAATGTGCCATTATACACTTAATGCCAATACGTTGCATTGCAAGAAGTAAAGCTACTGAATCAGCTCCACCACTCACCGCCACCAAAATAGGTGTATTTGAGGGATTAATACTATTTCGAGTAAAGAAATCGCATACTTTACTCTCTATAAGACAATTTTCCATACCACAAAAATACTAACATAATTATATTTTTACGTATCTTTTGATAAGATAATGCCGAACTCGAAAATCTCAAAGTCGAAAACAAGTTTTCTCTTTGTTATTTCCCTCGTTTGCCGTATCTTTGCATGAAATTCGACAAAACAGAAAGTAATGTTAGAAAAAATAAATAATCTTAAGGCACAAATTGAAGCCCTTACAGCTACCAATGCAGAAATGCTTGAAGCTTTACGCATAAAATACTTGAGTAAGAAAGGTGAAATTTCGGAATTATTCAATGATTTTCGCAATGTGCCAAATGATAAAAAGAAAGAGATTGGGCTGTATCTTAACGAGTTGAAAAATCTTGCCACTGATAAGATAAATTCAATCAAAGAATCATTTGACAATGCTAAGGGTGATGATGTATCGATAGATCTCACTCGCAGTGCAGCTCCTTATCCATTAGGAACCCGACACCCATTATCGCTTGTGCGTAATGAAATTATCTCTATTTTCTCACGCCTCGGATTTACAATAGCAGAAGGTCCTGAGATTGAGGATGATTGGCATGTGTTCTCGGCATTAAACTTTGCCGACGATCATCCTGCTCGCGATATGCAAGACACTTTTTTCATTCAACGAAGCCCTGATGTGTTGCTTCGCACACATACATCATCGGTTCAAACTCGTGTGATGGAACGCTCAGAGCCTCCTATTCGCATTATTTGCCCCGGACGCGTATATCGCAATGAGGCTATTTCATATCGTGCCCACTGCTTTTTCCACCAAGTAGAAGCATTGTATGTGGATAAAAATGTGTCATTTGCCGATTTAAAACAAGCATTACTCTATTTTGCTCGCGAAATGTTTGGACAAGATACTAAAATACGTTTACGCCCTTCATATTTCCCATTTACCGAGCCATCGGCTGAAATGGATATATCATGTAATCTATGTGGAGGTGAAGGCTGTGCATTCTGCAAACATACTGGTTGGGTAGAAATTTTGGGATGCGGCATGGTAGACCCTAATGTTCTTGAATCAAACGGTATCGACAGCAAAGTATATTCCGGTTATGCCTTGGGTATGGGAATTGAACGTATTACCAATCTTAAATATCAGGTAAAAGATTTACGTATGTTCTCGGAAAATGATGTACGTTTCCTTGACGAATTTAAATCAGCTCATTAGAGTCATTGACCTATGCCACAAATTTGGGCTAATATAATTGGAGTTGCTCTCGGAGGAGCTATAGGAAGCCTATTAAGATATTGTGTGTCGCTATGTTTAAGCGGCACACATTCTTTTTTAATCCTATCTACATTCACAGTAAATATTGTAGGTTCATTCATTATCGGGATTGCATACGCTTATGCTTCATCATTTGATATTCCAATCGCAATGCGTTTATTTATTTTCATTGGGCTTCTTGGCGGATTCACTACATTCTCATCATATTCGTTGGAGGTCGTTCAAATGATTCGTGATGCAAATTATTGGTGGGCATGCATGTATTTTATCACCATGAATATAAGTGGCATAATTGCTGCAATCGGAGGTATTGCTCTCGCTACAAAAATATTAAAATAATATATTTGAGATATGAGAAAGGAAGAACGATATGAGGGAGTGATAAAGTGGTTTCAGGCAAATATGCCTTCACCCGAAACCGAATTACAATACAAAAATCCATATCAATTATTGGTAGCAGTAATTTTATCGGCTCAATGCACCGATAAGCGCGTGAATATGATTACCCCTCCACTTTTTGAAGCATACCCCACTCCATTTGATATGGCAAATGCAAGCGTGGAAAATATTTATGAATATATCAAGAGTGTTACTTTTCCTAACAATAAATCAAAATCTTTATTAGGGATGGCTAATATTCTTGTGGATAAATTTAATGGTGAAGTACCATCCGATATGGATTCATTAGTTACAATTCCGGGGGTGGGACGAAAAACTGCAAATGTGATTTTAGCAGTAGTATATAATAAAGCTGCAATGGCAGTTGATACTCATGTATTTCGTGTTTCAAACCGCATAGGACTTACAGATAATTCACCAAATCCATTAATTACAGAAAAAACACTTATCAAATACATTCCAAACGAATTGATAAGCACCGCACATCATTGGCTTATATTGCACGGACGATATGTGTGTGTAGCCCGAAAGCCTAAATGTCTCGAATGCGGATTGCAATTATATTGTAAATATTATTCTAAGATATAGAATCGAAAAAGAGGGAATTTTGACAATAAAATCAAATTTCCCTCTTTTTAATATTGATTAGAGTTGTGATTAGAACATATAACCAAGACCTATTTGAATATTATAATTTCTTACTGAAGAATCTTTGACAACGTGTGTAAGACCTTGTGTATAGCGAGCATCAACGAAAAGCTTACCAAAGCTATATGATGCACCGGCTCCAATTCCTAAATTAAATTTGTTATATAAATCGCTATCAACTTTGACGCCACCTAAATGATTGAATACACATAATCCGAATTCCGGACCTACATTCAAACTTAGGCCATTCCATATATGGAATTTTGCCATAATAGGAAGATTAATGTAATTCATATGCATAGTATTTTTCTCTCCTTTAATATCAAATTTCGCACCTTGAGCCGAAAACATTAATTCCGGAGCAATACCAAATAGATTAGAAACTCGGTATTCTCCCACTACTCCTACTTGATAGCCAGGAAG
>CAZYEO010000098.1:0-8502 GCA_964646495.1 uncultured Muribaculaceae bacterium | reverse complement strand
AAATGATTTATTGCGAAGACTTATGCTCGAATTAGTGATGCCGGAACACAAAACTCAACCTTTGAAAATATATGCAGATGATAAGGAAAGTTATTTCCAGGTTTCATATATTCCAATTAAAGATGATAACCCTGATTCGGAAATCCCATCTACATTGGGAGATGTGATATTACTAAAGAATATTACTGAATTTAAAGAATTGGATTCTGCCAAAACTACATTTATATCTACAATTTCGCACGAACTCAAAACCCCTATTTCCGCTATCCTCATGAGCCTCCAATTGTTGGAAGATAATAGAGTAGGGGGGCTTAATCAAGAACAGGAAGAATTAGCAAAAAGTATAAAAGATAATAGCAACCGATTACTTAGCATCACTGGAGAATTATTGAATATGACACAAGTGGAAGCAGGAAAACTTCTAATGATACCAAAAATAACAAAACCTATCGAACTTATAGAATATGCAATAAAAGCCAATCAAGTTCAAGCTGATAAATTCAATATCCATATTGACGTAGAATATCCGGCTGAAAAAATAAGTAAATTATTTGTGGATAGCGAAAAAATTGCCTGGGTTCTTACTAATCTTTTAAGCAATGCTATCCATTATTCAAAAGAAAATAGCAGAGTTATAATAGGAGCACGCCAAGAAAATAATATTGTCGAATTATATGTACGCGATTTTGGGAAAGGGATAGATCAAAGATATCACAAAAGCATATTTGACCGATATTTTCGCGTACCTGGCACAAAGGTACAAGGGAGTGGACTCGGACTATCTATTTCAAGAGACTTTGTTGAAGCCCACAATGGCACAATATCAGTAGAAAGCGAACCTGGATTTGGAAGCCGATTTTCCATTCGTCTAACCGTATAAAATACTTCGCTTATTCATTAAATAAAATTAGATCATATTACGATTGCAAAATTCTGAAATGATATCAATTTGATATATATCATTTCATATTTCTGTTTTTCAGCACGTAAGCGCAATAAGTGTGCAATATTTTTTGAATATTCGCCTTTATTTATTACTTTCGCAGTCTGAAATTATGAATAAGAGGAGTGCAAAATTCTGAAAATCAAATCATTTTTAGATATTATACCATTTACTCCTCAAATATCGAAATTGATTCAATTTTTATTTAAATAAATTACAGAAATGAGTAAAGAAAAAAAATTCTTGACCTGTGATGGAAATCAAGCTGCAGCACATATTAGCTATATGTTCTCGGAAGTTGCTGCTATATATCCTATCACACCATCATCTACTATGGCTGAATATGTGGATGAATGGGCGGCTGCAGGACGCAAAAACATTTTTGGTGAAACAGTTTTAGTGCAAGAGATGCAATCTGAAGCCGGTGCTGCCGGTGCTCTCCACGGATCACTACAAGCTGGTGCTCTTACCACTACATATACCGCATCACAAGGTTTACTCCTTATGATACCAAACATGTATAAGATTGCCGGTGAATTTTTGCCATGTGTATTCCACGTATCTGCAAGAACTCTCGCTTCTCATGCTTTATGTATTTTCGGTGATCACCAAGATGTAATGTCTACACGTCAAACCGGATTTGCAATGCTTGCAGAAGGGTCTGTACAAGAAGTAATGGATCTTGCGGGTGTAGCACACCTTGCAACTATAAAATCAAGAGTGCCTTTCATCAATTTCTTTGATGGATTCCGCACCTCACATGAAATACAAAAAATCGAAGCTCTTGATAACGATGATTTAGCTCCGCTAATCGATCAAGAAGCATTATCAGAATTCCGTGCGCGCGCACTTAATCCCGAACATCCTGTTGCACGCGGTATGGCTGAAAACCCTGATGTATTCTTCCAACATCGTGAATCATGCAATAACTACTACGATGCAGTACCTGCAATTGTAGAAGATTATATGAATAAAATTTCGGCTATTACAGGGCGTAAATACGGATTGTTTGATTACTACGGAGCCGTTGACGCCGAAAGAGTAATTATAGCAATGGGTTCTGTAACAGAAGCCACAAAAGAAGCAATCGACCACCTCACCGCCAAAGGGGAAAAAGTTGGTCTTGTATGCGTTCATCTATATCGTCCATTCTCTGCTAAGCACTTCCTTGCAGCAGTACCTGCAACTGCAAAGCGTATAGCAGTACTTGATCGCACAAAAGAACCTGGTGCAAACGGCGAACCATTATATCTTGATGTAAAAGATTGCTTCTATGGCAAAGAAAATGCTCCTGTGATAGTTGGTGGTCGTTACGGTTTGGGATCTAAGGATACAACTCCTGCACAAATATTCGCAGTATATGATAACCTCGCACTTCCGATGCCTAAAAACGGCTTTACAATCGGTATCGTTGATGATGTTACATTTACTTCTCTTCCACAAGAAGAAGAAATAGCACTTGGCGGCAAAGGAATGTCTCAAGCTAAATTTTACGGACTTGGAGCTGACGGTACGGTTGGAGCCAACAAAAACTCGGTGAAAATTATTGGAGACAATACTAACAAATATTGCCAAGCATATTTCTCATACGACTCTAAAAAATCTGGAGGTTTCACATGTTCACACCTTCGTTTCGGTGATGACCCAATACGCTCAACATACTTAGTAAATACACCAAACTTCGTGGCATGTCACGTTCAGGCATATCTACATATGTATGATGTAACTCGTGGACTTCAAAAAGGTGGAACGTTCCTTCTAAATACAATATGGGAAGGTGAAGAACTTGCTAAGAACCTACCGGCTCGCGTAAAGAAATATCTTGCTCAAAATGATATAACATTATATTATATCAACGCTACTAAGATAGCTCAAGAAATAGGATTGGGCAACCGTACGAATACTATTCTACAATCGGCTTTCTTCCGCATTACAGAAGTTATTCCTGTTGAACTTGCGATTGAGCAAATGAAGAAATTCATTGTCAAATCATACGGTAAAAAAGGGGAAGACATTGTAAACAAGAATTATGCTGCCGTAGACCGTGGTGGAGAATATAAACAACTTACTATAGATCCAGCATGGGCTGATTTATCTGTTGAGAAAGAAAACAGTAATGATAATCCTGCATTTATCAATAATGTAGTGCATCCTATCAATGCACAAGATGGCGACTTACTTCCAGTTTCTACATTCAAAGATATTGCTGACGGTACTTGGGAACAAGGAACAGCAAAATATGAGAAACGTGGAGTTGCAGCGTTTGTACCTGAATGGATTCCTGAAAATTGTATTCAGTGTAACAAGTGTGCTTATGTTTGTCCTCACGCTTCAATACGCCCATTTGTATTAACTACAGAAGAAATGGCTAATTCTCCATTTGGAGAAAATGATACACTTGCTGCTATCGGAAAATCATTTGCTGAAATGCGTTTTGCTCAAGTAATTGATGAACTCGACTGTCTTGGTTGTGGAAACTGTGTGGATGTATGTCCTGGCAAGAAAGGTAATTTAGCTCTTAAAATGAGACCATTAGAAACTCAATTAGAGAAACAAAACCTTTGGGATTACTGTATCGACCACGTTACAAGCAAACAAAATCTTGTTGATGTAAAAGCAAACGTGAAAAATTCGCAATTTGCTACTCCTTTATTCGAGTTCTCCGGAGCTTGTTCAGGTTGTGGTGAAACTCCATACGTGAAGTTAATTACTCAATTATTTGGTGACCGTGAAATGGTGGCTAACGCTACCGGATGTAGCTCAATCTACTCTGGTTCTGTTCCATCTACCCCTTATACTACAAACGAAAGAGGTCAAGGCCCGGCTTGGGCTAATTCATTATTTGAAGATTTCTGCGAATTTGGTATGGGTATGGTACTTGCAAATGAAAAAATGCGCGAACGCCTTGTAAAACTCATGACTGAAGCTCAAACATGTTCTTGCTGTTCAGATGAATTAAAAGGACTATTCAATGAATGGATTGAAAACCGTGAGAATGCTGATGTAACCAAAGAACTTGCAAATAAGATTAATCCTCTTGTGAAGGCATGTACTTGCGATATTTGTAAGCAAATAAGTGAATTAAGCCATTATCTTGTAAAACGCTCACAATGGATTATTGGTGGTGATGGTGCTTCTTACGACATCGGATTTGGTGGACTTGATCATGTACTTGCATCTGGCAAAAATGTAAATATTTTAGTCCTTGACACTGAAGTATATTCTAACACTGGGGGTCAAGCTTCAAAAGCTACTCCAATAGGAGCAATTGCTAAATTTGCTGCATCTGGAAAACGTATCCGCAAAAAAGATCTTGGA
Organism: uncultured Muribaculaceae bacterium; assembly: GCA_964646495.1. Lineage (GTDB taxonomy): Bacteria > Bacteroidota > Bacteroidia > Bacteroidales > Muribaculaceae > HGM05232. Next base: position 4,241 of record CAZYEO010000098.1, on the reverse strand, counting down.
CTTATAGCATCGACATATGGCTACGTTTATGCTGCCCAGGTAGCAATGGGAGCAGACCAAGCACAAACTCTTAAAGCAATTCGCGAAGCAGAGGCTTATGATGGACCTTCAATTATAATTGCTTACTCTCCCTGTATCAGCCACGGCTTAAAAGCAGGAATGGGCAAAGCTCAAGAAGAACAATCGCAAGCAGTAGAATGTGGATATTGGCATCTATGGCGCTATAATCCTACATTAGAAGCTGAAGGGAAAAACCCATTCACTTTGGATAGTAAAGCTCCTAATTGGGACAACTTTGAATCGTTCCTCAAAGGAGAAGTACGCTATGCATCAGTAATGAAACAATATCCTGCTGAAGCAGAGCAATTATTCCAAGCTGCAAAAGAAAATGCTCAATGGAGATACAATAACTATCGTCGTTTAGCTCAGCAACAATGGGGTCAAGATCCTGAAGCTGTAAAATAAAAAAACAGAGCTATATATTATCTCTAAAATCCAATACCCGCGTTGATTAAAATCGGCGCGGGTATTTTCGTTCATAAGTAACCAAAAAACACGTAAAATCGTGGATTTAAGCCGTTTTTTTCAATTATATTTATCCACAATTTTTGCACTTGATAAAAAAAATATATATTTGTATCGTAATTTAAAATTGAATAACAATGAAAGATCTATTAGCTCAAATCAGTACATCTATCGCTGCATTTAACAAAGACGCAGCAGCTCAAATCGAGAATGGAAACAAAGCTGCTGGTACACGTGCACGTAAAGCATCCTTGGAGATTGAAAAATTAATGAAGGAATTCAGAAAACAATCTCTCGAAGCATCTAAAAATTAAAAAGCCATCTACGCCCATTTTTGGAGGAGATAGCTTTTATATCAATATCCCATGAAGCAGAAATGCAAATCATGGGATATTGTTTTTTCTATAATCTAAAAACAATTTATCATAATCATTTGTATTCTTTTATTACCTTTGCATAAATAAACAGAGCGGTGGCTTGTCGCTCGCGGATATATGCCGCGTGAGGAAAGTCCGGGCAACACAGAGTATCATATTTCCTAACGGGAAGCTATTCGCAAGAGTAGAGTAGTGTGACAGAAAATTACCGCCGGTTTCAGATTTCTGAATCGGTAAGGGTGAAAAGGCGAGGTAAGAGCTCACCGGGAGATATGGCGACATATCTTGCCGCATGCCTTATGAGTTGCAAGGTCAAGTATATCGGCATTTAAGGGTTACTCGCCCATTGTCGAGGGGTAGACTGCTAAAATGTTGTGGCAACATAACATTCAGATAAATGACAAGCGGACTTCGGCACATTGTGAAGGGGTCTACATAACCCGGCTTATAGCTGCTCTGTTTTTTATTTATAATCATGAATAACCAATATATATTTTGAAACTGTTTGATTCCATACAAAGAATAATCGTTGCTTTAAGAAATGAGGCATTGAATTCTTATGAATATTGCACAAGTGGCGTGTGGAATGACACAAAAAGCAATTGGTGGATTGATATTATAAAAACGGTAAATCTTTCAATACGTTCTTTCTTAGATAAAAATTTGCAATTAAAGGCATGTGGACTCACATATTATACCCTACTTGCAATAGTGCCTGCATTAGCACTAATATTTGCAATAGGAAAGGGATTCGGATTTCAAAATCTTCTACAAACTGAATTATTTAAATATTTTCCGGCTCAATCCAAAGCACTCGAAACTGCATTTCGATTTGTTGATTCATATCTCACACAATCATCTACAGGAATTTTTGTAGGAATTGGAATTATATTCTTAATGTGGACATTAATTAGCTTGATGAGTAGCGTAGAAGATGCTTTCAATCATATTTGGGGAATAAAAAAGGGACGCTCATTTTATCGCAAATTAACCGATTATACTGCCATATTTCTTATTTTGCCGATACTTATTATCTGTGCAAGCGGAATTTCAATCTTTATGTCGGCATCATCAGCAAACAATAGTTTTCTTTCTCCAATTGTAAGTACAATCCTCGATACAGCTCCATATATTTTAACATGGCTATTCTTTACCGGAACTTTCATGTTGATACCATATACAAAAGTAAAATTTAAATATGCCCTGATTGCAGGAATATTATGTGGCACAGCATTCCAATTACTCCAATGGTTATTTGTCACAGGACAAGTATATGTGTCTAAATATAATGCAATATACGGTAGCTTCGCATTTTTACCATTATTACTTATATGGTTACAGCTCACATGGCTTATCTGTTTATCGGGTGTAGTATTGACATATTCTTCTCAAAATATTTTCAGGTTTAATTTCCAAGACACAATTAATGGTATATCACCTAAATATTTTGATCTGGTTACGATAATAATAATGACAGTGATCGTAAAACGTTTTTCAGCGGATGAAAAGCCATATAGCAAATCTGAAATATCCCGTAATTACGACATACCGATACGACTTGTCGGAACTATAGTCGATCGATTGGTTGAAGCAGGACTTGTATCAATTGTTATTTTTGAAACCGATGACAGTACACTTGCCTATCAACCGGCAGAGGATATCCAACATATATCCATTGGATATGCTCTTAATAAAATAAACAGCAGTGGCCAATCAAATTTCATTCCGAATTTAGGTAGTAGATTCAAAGAAACTATTGTAAATTATAATTCAATATATGATAGAATCACGGATACAAAAAATGATATACTATTAAAAAATATGCACATCGAGTCCATCTTAAAAGAAAAATAAAACCAATTTTTATATGAAACAAGAAATAAGAACAGCAAATAATAAAACGACATCTTTCCCTTATAGCCAAGCCATAAAAACAAGTGGTGAATTAATATTCGTATCAGGACAACTTCCCATTAACCCTATTGATGGGAAAGTTGTGGAGGGGATAGAAGCACAAACTATGCAATCAATAACAAATATCAAAGAAATTCTGGCTGTTGAGGGGTGCACACTTGATAATGTTGTAAAGAGCACTGTTTTCTTGGCTGATATATCATTGTTTGCCGAAATGAATAAAGTTTATGCGGCTCAGTTTAAAGCCCCACATCCTGCTCGTTCGGCATTTGCAGTCCGTGATTTGCCTATGAATGTTCTCGTCGAAATAGAAGTTATTGCATCGAAATAAATTCTAAAAAATCTGCTACGACAAACGTACTACCTCCCACATATATCATATCAGAGGGAATACTATTAACAATAGCAGCTTTATATGCCTCTTTCACAGAATGATAGCTATTGCCATTTAATCCCTTGGTATGAGCCAATTCGGTTAAATCATCCGAATTTAATGCCCGGGGGATTGAGGCTTGAGCAAAATAATAAATGGCATCTTTAGGCATCATATCAAGTATATGAGATATATCTTTGTCATTCACAAAGCCTATTACAATATGAAGAGTGTCATATTTTTCTTCACGTAATTGATGCGTAATATATTGGAATCCTCCTACATTATGCCCTGTATCACATACCACCAACGGAGAATCGCCCACTTTCATCCAACGTCCCATTAATCCGGTACGAGAGCATACTGAGCTAAATGCCTCAGCGATGGTATCTGGTTTTATATGTATTCCTATTTCATTTAAGTGAGATACGGCACACAGAATTGTATTTATATTTTTGATTTGACATTCGCCTGATAATTGTGGGAGAATCTTACCATAATTTTTAGTAGTGACATTAAGTGTCCCATTGCTTCTCTCGTGTGTCAAAACTTCAGGAGTATCCTCACTGAAATATATAGGAGCACCTATATCGGAAGCTCTTTTTTCAAACACCTCACGCACTTCATTATTGGACGCTTCTCCGATTATTACCGGAATATCAGATTTAATGATACCGGCTTTCTCAAAAGCAATTTTAGGAAGTGTATCGCCAAGGAATTGTGTATGATCATAAGATATATTGGTAATAATACACATGCTAGGAGTAATAATATTCGTGCTATCTAACCGTCCTCCCATTCCCACCTCAATAATAGCAATATCCACCTTCTCATTGCGGAAGTAGTCAAATGCCATCATCATAGTTAATTCAAAAAAAGAGGGATTATATTCTGCATCTTTTATTCTTTCATATTTCTCAATAAATTTTACAACCTTATCCTTCGGTATCATTTCACCATTTATCCTTATCCTCTCTCGAAAATCTATAAGGTGTGGAGATGTATATAGTCCTACTTTGTACCCATTTATTTGAAGTAAAGCAGCGAGGGTG
>CAZYEO010000097.1:0-8529 GCA_964646495.1 uncultured Muribaculaceae bacterium | reverse complement strand
GCAAAATCATCAATTCCGGTAGGAAATTTTTTTTCTGCATTTTCCCAGAAAATTGTGTATAGACTTTCTGTATCAAGCAAAACCCCATCAAGGTCGAAAAGTACTCCAATATTTTTCATCAATTAATCTTTTTGCAAAAATAGACAAATTTGGTTGGAACAACCCTAAATTATTCGTTATTTTGTAGAAATATTATTTGAATGGATAATACTAAGTCCCCAACTGTTTTAGGTACAGAACCAATAGGTAAGCTCCTTATTAAATATTCGGTTCCAGCAGTAATTGCCATGACGGCAACATCACTATACAACATTATCGACAGCATATTTATAGGGAGGGGAGTTGGGCCTCTTGCGATAGCAGGGTTAGCCGTTACATTCCCTTTAATGAATTTAGTAATTGCTTTTTGTACGTTGATTGCAACAGGTGGAGCTACCATATGCTCTATATTTTTAGGACAAAAGGATTTAAAAGCTACTCAAGAAACCCTTAATAGTGTTGTGGTATTATGTGTAATACATAGCGTAATTTTCGGAGGAATAACTTTGCTATTTTTAAGACCTATATTGTTATTTTTTGGAGCTACGGCAGCTACGGTAGAATATGCAGTAGAATTTATGCAAGTAATTCTGGCTGCGACACCGATAACATATATATTTATTGGATTAAATAATGTGATGCGTGCCACCGGATACCCTAGAAAAGCTATGATTTCGGCATTATTGTCAGTATTATTTAATTTGATATTTGCACCCATCTTTATTTTTATACTTGATTGGGGTATTAAAGGAGCAGCATTTGCTACTTTAATAAGCCAGTCCATTGCTTTAATATGGGTATTATATCACTTTTACAATAAAAAAAGTTTTATTCATTTTGAGAAAGGTATTCGGTTTTTCAACAAAAAGATAATCGGTCATATTTATAGCATAGGCTTGTCCCCTTTCATGATAAATGTGTGTGCATGTATAGTTGTAATTTTTATAAATAAAGCGTTGCTCTACACATCGGGAACTGATGGCAACATGGCAATAGGAGCCTACGGAATAATCAATCGCACAGCTATGATGCTGTTTATGATTGTATTTGGAGTGACACAAGGTATGCAACCTATATTGGGATATAATTATGGAGCTAATAATTTCGACAGAGTAAATCGTACATTACGCATAGGGATGGCTATCGGATTCATAATTACTACTTTGGGATGGATAGTTTGTGAGTTTAGTCCACAAATAATAAGTCAATTATTCACTACTGATAATACATTGATAGATATAGCAAATAATGGTTTTAAACTTGTATTCCTATTTTGGCCATTGGTAGGAGTTGCTATTGTAATACAGAATTTTTTTCAATCAATTGGAATGCCTAAAATTTCTATTTTTCTTTCACTCACTCGGCAGTTAATATTTTTGGTACCTTTTTTGCTGTTTCTTCCACATATATTTGGAACAAATGGCGTGTGGTGGAGTATGGCTATAGCTGATATTCTTTCATTTTCTATAACAATACTTACACTGATATACCAAAAGAAAAAGCTAAATAAAATTCATAATAGCCTATCCGATTAGTGTTTATATAACTTTATATGAAGTAAATTTGTTTACATAATAATAATAAATAATAATTGTAATGAAGAGATTAACTATTGCTTTAGTTGCGCATGATAAGCGCAAAGCTGATATGGTAGACTGGGCAAAATATAATGCCCCACTTCTTTCAAAGCATAAATTAGTATGCACAGGTACCACAGGAGGGTTGGTGCGCGATGCTTTTAAAGAAATCGGAGTGGATGCCGAGGTTCAGTGCATGAGTTCAGGTCCAATGGGTGGTGATGCCGAAATCGCGGCAATGGTTGTACGCCAAGAAATTGACCTTGCGATTTTTTTAATTGATGATTTAAATGCGCAACCACACGAAGCGGATATTCAGATGCTATTGCGCCAATGCCGTCTGCATAATGTGCCAATTGCCTGCAATCGTATAAGTGCAGATCTTATGATTTCAAGCCCTCTTTGGGAGGATGAAACATATAAACCACAAGCTCAACGCTATGTAGCATTTCACCGTGACGAACAAGAATAAATGATAACAGACCACGATATTAGGGTTACTCCTCAAATTGCTCATGATTTAGAACAAGTAAAAAAATATATGATTCATAATCATATATCGGGTATTCATGAGCATTCTAACATTAAAATCATAAAAAGATCCATTGATGCGCGACAACGCAATGTCATGGTAAATCTTAAAGTAAGGATATTAGATCCCCATAATGAACATACCGGTAGTCTTATAACACCAATTGTATATGGAAACATTGAAAAAGCTCCACAAGTAATAATTGTTGGAGCCGGTCCCGCAGGATTATTTGCCGGATTGCGATTAATCGAAAAGGGGTTGAAACCAATTATTATTGAACGCGGAAAAGATGTTGATGAGCGTAGAAAAGACCTTGCCAAAATTTCCCGCGATGGAATAATTAACCCTGACTCAAATTATTGTTTCGGAGAGGGGGGAGCCGGAGCTTATTCCGATGGAAAGCTGTACACAAGAAGTAAAAAACGTGGATCAGTAAGTAGAATCCTCTCGATTCTTCACCAACACGGAGCTTCAGAAGATATTATGATAGATGCCCATCCTCATATAGGAAGTGACAAACTTCCTATTGTAATCAAATCAATCCGCAAAACAATTCTTAATAGTGGAGGGGAAATACATTTCAATACTCGCGTAAATAATATTATTGTTGAAAACGGTAATGTTACCGGAGTTGAATGTGAAAATGGTAATCAATATTCGGGCGATATAATATTAGCAACAGGTCATTCAGCAAGAGATGTATATCATTTTCTTAATGATAATAATATAACGCTTGAAGCAAAAGGGATCGCTGTGGGAGTGAGATTAGAACATCCTCAACACATAATTGACTGCATCCAATACCACAGCAAAGATGGTAAAGGCAAATATCTTCCTGCTGCAGAATATAGCTTTGTAACTCAAGTTGATGGTCGTGGTGTATACTCATTTTGCATGTGTCCCGGAGGCTTTATCGTACCGGCAGCAAGTGCACCCGATCAATTGGTTGTCAATGGTATGTCTCCATCAAACCGTGGCACTAAATGGGCAAATTCAGGCATGGTGGTGGAGGTACAACCGGATGATATAAAGGAATATAAAGATGCCGGGGTTCTAAAAGTAATGAAATTTCAAGAAGCAATGGAGGCTACTGCATATCGTGAAGCCAATAAATCACAAAAAGCCGGAGCACAACGAATGATAGATTTTGTAAATGGCACTCTTTCATCATCTCTCCCTGATACATCGTATGCACCCGGAATAACCTCATCTCGTTTAGACAGATGGCTACCTCCGATGGTTTCAAATAGGCTTAAAAAAGGATTTGTACATTTTGGGAAATCAGCAAAAGGATTTCTCACAAATGAGGCTATTTTAATTGGAGTAGAAACGCGCACATCATCACCTGTGAGAATCCCCAGAGACCAGCAAACAATGGCTCATATAAACCATTCTGGGTTATATCCATGTGGTGAGGGTGCCGGATATGCCGGTGGTATAGTTTCTGCGGCTATTGATGGAGAAAAATGTGCCGAAGCTATAGCCGCAAAATTTAACCTATAATTATCCTTGTTCAGACGCTCTAAGAGCTTCAACAAAAGATTTGGCAAGCTGTTTTGCATTGGCGGAAGCGTCACATGAAACAGCTTGTTTCATTTCTACCTGTGTTTCAACAACCGTAAGAGGTAACTTTTCTAAATATCCATTTATTTTTTTTACAATTCCTCCTGCCCACGTATATGAACCAAACGATGCAAAGACCTTATTTTTCACTTCACGAACTTGAATTGCCGAAAGCAGTGCTTCAATAGGAGGAAATACACAATTAGAATAAGTAGGACCACCGATAATAAATCCTTTATAACGACATATATCACTCAAAACATCAGATATTTCAGCTGTACACATATTATATATTTTAATATTGCGTATACCCTCAACAGCCAACTGTCGGGCTATTATATCCACTAATTCCTCGGTGTTCCCATACATTGTACCATAAGCGATTACAACCCCTTCTTGTGATTTCCATTGGCTTAAATCACTATATATCTTTACTACTTCATGGACGTAATTATGCCACACAGGTCCGTGTGTAGGACAAATAAAATCGACCTTGACATCGGTAAATTTATTAATTGCTTTTTGAACAAAAACACCATATTTAGCCACGATATTCGAATAATAGCGGTACATCTCATTGAAATATTGTGCAACTTCCATCTCTGTATCCACAATTCCTCCATTGAGTGCTCCATAGCAACCGAAAGCATCACCACTAAATAATGTATTAGATGATTTCTCCAATGTCATCATCGTTTCGGGCCAATGCACCATCGGAGTGAAATAAAACTTCAATGCTTTTCCTTTACCGAGATCAATTTCATCGCCGTCACTTATTACCTCTATATTTTCTGTTATATGGTAATAACCTGCAATCATTCCTGCAGTTTTATTGTTTCCTACTATTTTAATATTAGGATACTTATTTATCACCATCTCTATAGAACCCGAATGATCAGGCTCCATGTGATTAATTACCAAATAATCTATTGGTTTGTCTCCAATAATTTTGGTGAGTTGCTCCAAAAATCGTGTACCATGAGACATTTCCACAGTATCAACAAGAGCAATTTTATCACCTACCACGAGATAGGAATTATATGACACTCCCTGTGGAAGTGGCCACAAGCCCTCAAATCGAGAAAGGGTTCGGTCATTTAACCCTACATAAAATATACCTTTGGATATTTCTGATAAATTCATAGTAATAATATTTCTTAATATTGTAACGTTTGATTATAATTGTTAGTTGTCAGCACATACGATTTTTATAATCCAAATAATTATATTGGCGTAGCTCTTCCAACTCACCGTCTGAGCGAAGATATAAAATTGCAGGATGCTGAATTCCGTTAAACATGTTGGTTTTTACGGTGGTGTAATGATTCATATCTTCAAACACGAGTTTCTCCCCAATTTTCAATTCGTGGTTGAAACTCCAATTACCAATAAAATCGCCACTAAGACATGAGTTGCCACCTACACGATATATATTGGATGATTTTGTATTATCCAATAATGCTCCTGATATATTGGGCTTATATGGCATTTCCAAGCAATCAGGCATGTGGCATGCAAACGAAACATCTACAATCGCGGTCTTGATACCTTGATTCTCAACTATATCCACAATTGATGACACCAATTCACCCGTTTGCCATGTAAATGCACTCCCAGGCTCTAAAATGATATGAAGATTAGGATATTTGGAGTTGAAACTTTGCAATAATCGTATTAGATGTTCACGATCATAGTCTTTACGAGTCATCAAATGTCCTCCTCCCATATTAATCCATTTCAATTTTGGTAGGAATTTCCCAAAATCATTCTCTATTTTTTTGAGAACAGTTTCCAAATCATACGAGGTTGATTCACAAAGTGCATGAAAATGAAAGCCATCTATTCCCTCTGGAATATTATCTCCAATAATCTCAGATGTAACACCAAAACGAGATCCAGGACTACATGGGTTATAAATATCAGTATCAATGACAGAACATTGAGGATTAATTCTCAAACCACAACTCACTTTTGCATCTTTGTGAGTCAAATTATAAAGCTCTACATGATTCCTGAATCGGTTGTATTGATCTATTGAATTGAAAGTTATATGGCTACTACCTTCAAGAAACTTATCAATCGTAGACTCGGTATATGCAGGACAATATGTGTGTACCTTTTTACCAAGTTCTTCAACACCCAGCTGCATTTCATTTAATGAACTTGCAGTAGATGAAACACCATAACTGCGAAATATTTCAAATGTGCGCCATAATGCATTTGCCTTAAATGCCATTATTATTTCAGCTCCCGAACGTGCACTAACATCGGCAATGACATCAAGATTCTTTTTTAACTTATCTTCATGCACTATATAATATGGGGTAGGGTATTCTTTCATTTTTTATTGTAAGATTTCAAATTTAGCGAATTTCAAGAGTAGATTTTTTTCGCCTACATTATTAAATTCTACACTTATTTTTGTTTCTGATCCTGATTTATCCATCGATATTATTCTACCGACACCAAAGCGAGAATGACTTATATTCATACCCACATCAACTTCATCGGCAGAATGTTGTGTAAATTTACCATTATTTTCTATAATTGTGGGCATTTGTGTACGAGTATGTCTCAAAATCGGACTTCTTGATGTTGTAGTAGGCTTTGCTTCAATTCGAGGGTTATTTTCATATTCATTTTCAAAAGGATTGGTAGATGGAGCTGATGTTTGCGCCAAAGAAAGATATGAAGGATCAATATCTTTAATAAAGCGACTTAAAGTGCAACTCTTAGTTTGTCCATTGAGAAAACGTGATGTAGCAAAAGTAATTACACAATTTGTCATAGCTCGAGTAATTGCCACATACATCAGTCGTCGTTCCTCTTCAATATCATGTATTGAATCCCTATTCATGCTCGAAGGGAACAAATCTTCTTCAGCTCCTACGATAATGATATTTTTAAATTCCAATCCTTTCGCTGCGTGAACAGTCATAAGTGTAACGCGAGGAGCATTATCACCTGCGTCATCGCTGTCTTGATCCGTAGCAAGAGATACTTCCGATAAAAAATTGGAAAGATAAACATCTTCTGAACCCTCCTCTTGCTTTGTCGAAACAAATTCCTTTACTCCATTTATTAATTCCTGTAGATTCTCTTGTTTGGAAATATTTTCAGGAGTATTATCGGTTAAAAGGGATGACAGCAATGCAGTAGATTTAATTATATGATAAGCTACTTCAAAAGCATCTTTTTTATCCTCATTCATCTTTAAAAATGAGGATATTAGATTTTTGAACCCATCAATTTTTTTCTTCGTTCCCGAATTAATTGGTAACGGATATCTGTTACTATCCTTAATTACAGCCCACATACTCACATTTTCCTTTAGGGCTACATCCTGAATCTTTTTTATAGTAGTATCTCCAATTCCGCGAGCCGGAAAGTTTATTATGCGTCGCAATGCTTCATCATCATCAGGATTAACAGTGAGGCGAAAATATGATGTGGCATCCTTTATTTCTTTGCGTTGATAGAAGGATAGACCGCCATATATACGATATGGTATATTACGTTTTCTTAATGCCTCTTCAAGCACACGCGATTGGGCATTAGTACGATAAAGAATTGCAAAGTCTGAATAATTCACACCTTGACTCATTTTCAATTCAATTACCTTGTTTGCCACAACATAACTCTCTTCATATCCCGAATAGGATTGAATAACTGATATTTTTGTTCCCAAACTATTTTCCGAGAATATATGTTTCGGAATCTGCGTTGTGTTTTTTTCTATAAGACTATTAGCAGCGTTTATAATCGTCTGAGTAGACCTATAATTCTGCTCTAATTTAAAAATTCGCAAATTCTTATAGTGCTCTTTAAGATTGAGTATATTTTTTATATTTGCTCCTCTAAATGAATAAATACTTTGAGCATCATCCCCTACAACACATATCTTCCCATTCTGATCGCTCAACTGCGACACGATGAGATGTTGAGCAAAGTTAGTATCCTGATACTCATCTACCAGAACATATTGAAAATAGTCTTGATATTTTTTCTTCACATCCGGATGATCTCGGAATAATATATTTGTATAGAATAGTAGATCATCAAAATCCATTGCACCGGCAACAAAACATCGATTCCAATAACTTTTGTAGATAGCATAAAATGCCGGACGTTGAGCTTTATTATCGGCTCGACGCAACTCTGCATTTTGTTCATAACTATATGGAGAAATAAGAGCATTCTTCATATTGGATATTTGAGACTGAACGGACGATGGTTTATAAACCTTTTCATCAAGTTCCATCTCTTTAATTATCATTTTAATGAGCGACTTGGAATCTGCGCTGTCATATATAGTAAAGCTGCTTTTAAATCCTATTTTCTCGGCATTATACCTTAATATACGAGAAAATATAGAGTGAAAAGTTCCCATCCATAATCGTGATGCTATTTTTTCGCCTACCAATTGTGAGATTCTTTCTTTCATCTCTTTGGCTGCTTTATTTGTAAATGTGAGCGCAAGAATTCGATTCGGATCATATCCCAAATTCAATAAATGCACTATTTTATATGTCAGCACACGAGTTTTGCCTGAGCCTGCACCTGCAATCACTAATGCAGGACCATCGTTATACATCACTGCTTCCCGCTGCGGTTCATTAAGTTTTATGAGATAATCCTCCACTTTGATATTTATTCTAATGAATTACAAAATTAATAATAAAAAATGACCCTCACCTCCTCTAATTTAATTATTAAGATGCTTATTTTTATTTTAATGAACGGAAAGTATTTTTAGTGGTTATATATTATAAAACCAAAATTTATTAAGTATGCGACACTATAGCAAAATTACATTTG
>CAZYEO010000096.1:0-8636 GCA_964646495.1 uncultured Muribaculaceae bacterium | reverse complement strand
AAATTTTTTTTCAATTTTTCGTTTCAGAATAAAATGTTACAGAAATGTAATACAAAACGTTACGAATGATATTAAATAAATTAGTATATTTGCGGGTATTATAACAAAACGAAATCGGTATCTATGATAAAAGAGGAAAGGCATAAGTTGATAATGGAATTATTAACGAAGGAAAATTCAGTTTTGGTTACAACGCTATCTTCAAGATTAGCTGTGAGTTCGGTGACAATAAGAAAAGACCTGACAGAGCTTGAAAAAGAGAAAAAACTATATAGGAGTCATGGAAGTGCAATATTGATTGATCCTTATATAAACACTCGTCCAATTACCGAGAAAGAAAAATTATGTGCTGATGAAAAACGAATGATTGGGAAAATAGCTGCATCACTTATTACGAAGGATGATTCTATTATTATTGCATCGGGAAGCACCGTAAAAGCATTTTCAAAAATCATAACTCCTATTAATAAACTTACCGTGATTACAGCATCATTGCAAATAGCTGAGATCCTTGCGCAAAATGATGGTATAGATGTAATACAACTTGGTGGAATGTTGCGCCATAGCAGTATCTCTGTAGTAGGGCAATATGCAGAAAAAATGCTTGCCAATTTTTCATGTAGTAAATTATATCTTGGAGTTGATGGGATAGATTTGGATTTTGGTATTACTACTACAAATATTATGGAAGCTACGCTTAATCGTCAAATGATTAGTTGTTCGCAGAAAACAATTGTATTGGCAGACTCTTCAAAGTTCGGTCGTCGTGGGTTTGGGAAAATAGCAGAGATGGAGGATGTCGATATAATTATTACAGATTCCAAAATATCTCCTGCTACAGCCAAGCGTATCGAAGAAAAAGGGATAGAACTGATTATCACCACATCTTCTTCAATTTAATTCTGTAGAGTACATAATATAATAGGAGTAGCTTAGATTATTGCATATATTCTGTGTGTAAATACAGTTTTTGCAAGCGATTTATGGCTTATGCTATGCTATTTTATTATTATGAATATTATCCGGAATGATAACGGGATACTGCAAAAATATGAAAAACAGGTAACTATCATATTTTGATAAACACTAAAAGCGAAGTATGAAAAAAAGAATATGCAAGTACTGAAATATCAATGCTTTTTCGGGAAAAAATTATTAACTTTACGCCAAAATTCAGATTGTGTAAAAATAACTGAGTTTAAATGCATAACACTGTTAATATCAAATATTTGCGATAATAATGAAAGTATTAAAATTTGGGGGGACTTCTGTTGGGACTGTAGAAAGCCTTAGCAACGTAAAACAAATTGTTGAAAATTGTGACGAACCTGTAGTTGTGGTAGTATCTGCACTTGGAGGAATAACAGATCAATTGATTAGCACTGCGAAGAATGCCTCAAAGGGTGATATATCTTATCTTCAAAGTTATGCCAATATTGTTGAACGTCACAATAATGTTATAGATGGAATAGTGCCTCAAGAGAAACAGCTCGATGTGCGTTCTATTACCGATCCATTATTAGAAGAACTTGGTAATATATTTCGTGGAGTTGCTTTAATTAAGGATTTATCGTCGCGTACGCTTGACATAGTGGAAAGTTATGGCGAAAGGTTGTCGTCAGTGATTATTAGCAGAATAATTGATGATGCCAAGCACATGGATTCACGTAACTTCATCAAGACAATACGCCAATTTAATAGCCATATTGCAGATGTAGAACTCACCGATTCACTTGTGAAAAAGGCATTCGAGTCGAATGAAAATAAAGTTGTAGTTGTTCCCGGATTTATTTCTACTGATAGAGATACAGGTGAAATATCCAATTTGGGACGTGGCGGAAGCGATTATACCGCTGCCATAATTGCAGCTGCATTGAATGCTACACAATTGGAAATATGGACCGATGTGGATGGATTCATGACCGCCGATCCTCGAGTGATAAGCTCTGCTTATGTTATAGATCACCTTTCGTTTATCGAAGCTATGGAATTATGTAATTTCGGAGCCAAAGTGGTGTATCCTCCAACAATATATCCGGTATTTCATAAAAACATACCGATTCTTATAAAAAATACGTTTAACCCCTCAGCACCCGGCACTCTCATTTCGGAAGAAAAACCTAATGCAGAGGGCAAGGCTATTAAGGGTATTTCCTCAATTAACGATACTTGTTTAATTACTCTCACCGGTTTTGGTATGGTAGGAGTGATCGGTATAAATTCGAGAATATTCAATGCTTTGGCTCGCAATGGAGTGAGTGTGTTTATGGTGTCGCAGGCGTCATCGGAGCACAATACATCGTTTGCCGTAAAAAATTGCGATGCCGATACAGCAGTTAATGTATTGAAAGAGGAATTTGCTACCGAACTCGGCACAGGAGTGATAAGCGGAATAGATCCTGAAAAAGATTTAGCAACTGTGGCAATTGTGGGTGAGAACATGAAGCACACTCCCGGTATTGCCGGAAAGCTTTTCAATACTCTGGGTAGAAACGGTATCAATGTAATTGCATGCGCTCAAGGTGCTTCGGAAACCAACATATCATTTGTTATAAGATTGGATAATCTTAGAAAAGCGTTGAACGTTATTCACGATTCATTCTTCTTATCGCAAACACAGGTACTCAATCTCTTTATGGTGGGAATAGGAAATGTAGGACACGATCTTTTGACTCAGATAAAACAGCAAAAAGAAAATCTTCTTAAAAATAACGCTTTGATGATACATATTGTGGGTATTGCAAACTCCCGAAAATGTGTTTTCAATCGCGATGGAATAGATATAGAGAATTTTAATGAAGAATTGGAAAATTCAGAATTAGATGCCACCGCCGATACTATAAAGGATGAGGTGCTAAAGATGAATATATTTAATTCCGTTTTTGTAGATTGCACTGCCAGTGCCGACATTGCTGCACTTTATGCCACTTTATTGGCGCATAACGTAAATGTAGTGGCTGCCAATAAAATAGCTGCGTCATCGGAGTTTTCCAATTATCAGAGCCTTAAACGCATAGCACGCCGACGCGGTGTAAAATTCCTTTTTGAAACCAATGTTGGAGCCGGGCTACCGATTATCAATACAATAAATAGTTTGATAAACTCCGGAGATAAGATTTTGAAAATTGAAGCAGTTGTTTCCGGGACATTGAATTATATATTCAATGTTCTCAGCAGGGATATTCGCCTCAGCAAAGCTATTCAAATGGCTAAAGAAGCTGGATATAGCGAGCCGGATCCTCGTGTGGATTTAAGCGGTAAAGATGTGGTGCGCAAACTTGTAATTCTTGCACGTGAAGCAGGTTATGAAGTCGAACAAAGTGATGTAAAAAGAAATCTATTTATTCCTGACAAATATTTTAAAGGTACGCCAGAAGAGTTTATGGTAAATATCAAAGAACTTGACGATACCTTTGAAAAAAAGCGTGAAATAGCTGAAGCTAATAATAAACATTTTAGATTTGTAGCCACGCTCGAAGATGGTGAAGCATCAGTGGGACTGCAAGAAGTTGATAGCTCTCATCCATTCTACGATTTGGAAGGTAGCAACAACGTAATTCTTATAACAACAGAACGTTACAAGGAATATCCGATGGAAATAAAAGGATATGGAGCAGGAGCGGAAGTAACTGCCGCCGGAGTATTTGCCGATATTATCAGCATTGCCAATATCCGATAACTTTAAAATAAAAAATGAAGCATATAATAATATTAGGTGATGGAATGGCAGATGAGCCAATTCCGGAGCTTGATGATAAAACTCCATTGCAAGCCGCCAATAAACCTACAATTGATTGGTTGGCGTTTAACTCGCGTATGGGGTTATTGAATACAGTACCCTATGGGTATGAACCCGGGAGCGAGATTGCTCATCTTTCACTTTTGGGATATAACCTATCGGAAGTGTTTGAGGGTAGGGGATCGCTCGAAGCAGCAAGTATGGGTATCGATATTTTACCCGGAGAGATGGCTATGCGATGCAATTTGATATGTATAGAAAATGGGAAAATTAAAAACCATTCTGCCGGACATATTTCAACCGATGAATCAACCGAATTGATAAATTTCTTACAATCCAATATCGAGGACGAAAGGGTTCGATTATTCCCCGGTGTTTCTTATCGCCATTTATTGAAAATAAAAGGTGCTGATAAGAGACTTCATTGCACTCCTCCGCATGATGTTCCCGGTACTCCATTTGAACGAGTGATGATAACAGCTACCAACTCTGATGCACAAGACACAGCTGATCTTATCAATGCGTTAATACTAAAATCGCAGGAGCTGCTTGCTAATCATCCTATTAATCTCAAAAGAATAGCAGAGGGCAAAGACCCCGCAAATAGTATTTGGCCTTGGTCGCCCGGATATAAACCATCTATGCCCACTTTATCCGAAAAATATGGAATAAAGAATGGTATTGTAATCTCAGCAGTAGATTTGATAAGAGGAATTGGTGTGTATGCCGGACTCACCCCGGTGATAGTAGATGGAGCAACCGGTCTTGCCGACACCAACTACGAAGGGAAGGCAAAGGCTGCTATTGATGCTCTTGAAGGTGATTGTGATTTTGTGTTTTTGCATGTTGAAGCCACCGACGAAGCCGGACATGAGGGCGATTACAAGTTGAAAACCAAGGCTATAGAATATCTTGATAGTCGTATATGCAAGCCAATCGTAGAGGCTACTCTTAAAATGTCGGAGCCTGTCACAATAGCATTACTTCCCGACCATCCAACCCCATGCCGTTATCGCACTCACACCTCGGCTCCTGTTCCGGTGATGATATTCAGACCGGGATCGCGACCTGACAGAGTGCCACGATACGATGAAGAGATGGCTCAATTCGGAATGTTGGGCAATATGCAAAGAGATGAGTTTATGAAAATATTATTTAATCAATAATTCAAATATATTATGGAATACTACAGTATCAACCACAAATCACCAAATGCCGGCTTAAAAGAAGCCATTGTGAGAGGTTTAGCAAGCGATAAGGGGTTGTATATGCCAGAACGGTTTCCAATGCTTCCCAAAGCTTTTATCAATAACCTTAAAAACATGACCTTGCATGATATTGCATTTGCGGTAATCAATAATCTGTTTGGTGATGATATTGAACCCGCAATATTAAAGGAGATTGTGCATGATGCACTCACATTTGATATTCCATTGGTAAAAGTAAAAGATAACGTATATTCATTAGAACTTTTTCATGGACCTACATTGGCTTTTAAGGATGTTGGTGCACGATTCATGGCTCGTCTTTTAGGACATTTTACAAGCCAAGATTCGTCAAAAACCGTTTATGTCCTTGCAGCTACGTCGGGCGATACCGGTAGTGCAGTTGCAAATGGTTTCTTAGGGGTGCCGGGTGTAAAAGTAATAGTATTATATCCTGAAGGAAAAGTGAGTCAATTGCAAGAGAATCAATTTACTACTTTGGGTAAGAATATTACAGCAATTGAGGTTGGTGGTGTGTTTGATGACTGTCAAGCAATGGTGAAGAGTGCTTTTGTAGATCAAGAGCTAAATGAAAAATTATTGCTTACGAGTGCTAATTCTATAAATATTGCGCGTTTGCTCCCACAAACCATATACTATTTCTATGCTGTTGCACAATTGGCTAAAAAGGGACATAATATAGATAATATAGTTATATCCGTGCCAAGTGGTAATTTTGGAAATATAACCGCAGCAAAAATAGCTATTGAGATGGGATTGCCGGTAAAACGACTTATTGCAGCACTTAACGCCAATGATACATTCTTGAAGTTTATGAACAATGATGAATACAAGGCTCAACCATCCGTTCACACTATTGCCAATGCAATGGATGTGGGTGATCCGAGTAATTTCATACGCTTCTACGAGTTATTCAATCGGTCGATTGAGAATATGAAAAAGAATGTAGATACAAAATCTTATTCCGATGATCAGATAGCAGATACCCTACGAGATACATATAAGAAT
The DNA here is from genome assembly GCA_964646495.1 of uncultured Muribaculaceae bacterium. Lineage (GTDB taxonomy): Bacteria > Bacteroidota > Bacteroidia > Bacteroidales > Muribaculaceae > HGM05232. The sequence goes on along the minus strand of CAZYEO010000096.1, from coordinate 2,663 downwards.
GAAAAATATCTCTTAGACCCACATGGTGCCGTGGCTTATAGAGCAATCAACGAATTTTTACAACCGGGAGAAACAGGTATATTTCTCGAAACTGCTCACCCTGCAAAATTCAAAGAAACGGTCGATGATATACTGGGTGAAAACATTGAGATTCCAGCTACTCTTAAAGCATTTATGAATCGAAAGAAGCAAACAGTGAAGATGCCACCATCATTTACTCATTTCAAAAAATATCTTTTATCGATTGATTAGAATATAGAATATTATAAATAAAAATCATGCCTTGTATCGAAAAACGAATAACATGGCATGATTTCTTTTGTAAAAATAATAATTAGATAAATTGCGATAACATAGAAGCATTACTAACTTTGTGAAATTAATTGTAATTAAAGACAGATGAAAAGACCTTACACTCAATTATGGCTTTTGCTGACATCAGCTTTTGTCATATTTGCATGCCTTTCCACATTTGAAACATTTCATGTTTTCGGGTGGGAATTTAAAGGATCCGACATATATGCCAGTGTAGTAAAAGATATAGAGGCTGAGGGGCAAAATATAGAAAATGAGATTTCAAAGTTGCCATTATCTGCACAAAAAGATAATACTCCCGAAAAATTTGAGCGAGCACCGATGGATACCACTCCCAAGTCCATATTGTTTATAGGAGATTCAATGCTCGAAGGTCTAAGCCCAAGAATGGCAGCATATGCTAAAGCAAACGGACACAAATTAAATTCGGTAATATGGTATAGCTCTACATCCGAAACATGGGGAAGTTGTGATACTTTGAAATATTTTATACGAAAATTTCACCCCGATTTTGTAATGGTTTCATTGGGAGCAAATGAATTATTTGTGAGAAATATAACTACTAAGCGTAAAAAATATGTTGCGAATATTCTATCCCAGATTGGAACAATACCGCATATATGGATTGGACCTCCAAACTGGAAAGAAGATACCGGTATAAATGAATTAGTGGCACAAGCATCTACCCCCGGAACATTTTTCCTTACCAATGGAATGAAATTTGATAGAGCAAAAGATGGAGCTCATCCTACCCGTAGCTCTGCTATCGTGTGGATGGACAGCGTAGTTCGTTGGAATAATATGCACGGCGCCCATCCTATTAAACTTGAAATTCCTTCCGAATCATTATCAAGAGCTAATTCAACTACCATTCTGCAACCTAAAAAGTAATTCTATGACTGGACTCTCCTTTGAACTTCCGGAGTGGTGTAATACTATTTTGACTATAATAATTAATTTCTTTGATTTACTCAAATATGATTCATCCAATCCCATGCTGTTTTCCAGCGGATTGTTTTGGGTATTGTTTCTGCTTTTTATACCATTATATTCCTTAGTAAAATCGCGTAAATGGCAAATGGTTACCTTTGTGGTAGCTTTCAGTTTATTCTTTTATTATAAGTCGAGTGGCATATTTTTTCTACTACTATTGGGAACCTCGATAGTAGATTGGGTAATGTCGCACCTTATGATGCGCACCTCTAATAATGCAATTAAAAAGCTATATCTTTGGGCATCCATAATATTAGCATTGGGTATTTTGGGATACTTCAAATATGCCAATTTCTTCCTCTGGAACTGGAATACGATGGTGCAACAAAATTTTCAACCTCTTGATATAATTCTACCGGTTGGAATATCATTTTATACTTTCCAATCGATCAGTTACATTGTTGATGTATATAAAAAGAAGGTAGCCCCTACGCGTACATGGTTGGAATATATATTTTTCTTATCTTTTTTTCCACAACTCGTGGCAGGTCCGATTGTGAGAGCCGATTATTTCCTACCGCAACTTGAGAAGAACAATAAGGCGACTGCAAATATGATTTTTGCCGGACTGTGGCTTATAATTCTCGGTATTATAAAGAAAGCATTGATTGCCGATTACATAGCCCAGTATAATGATTTGATATTCAGTAGCCCTACCGGATATTCCGGATTTGAATCCTTAATGGGCGTAATAGGGTATACCATGCAGATATATTGTGATTTTTCAGGATATTCCGATATGGCTATAGGATTAGCCATGATAATGGGATTTCATCTTGGTATAAATTTCAATCTTCCATATCAATCAAGCAATCTTACTGAATTTTGGCGACGATGGCATATTTCGCTATCCTCATGGCTGCGCGATTATGTATATATACCGTTGGGTGGAAATCGTCACGGCACATTCCGTACTTACCTTAATAACTTCCTTACGATGTTAATAGGTGGTTTATGGCATGGGGCAGCCTGGAAATTTGTGTTTTGGGGAGCAATGCATGGGGTAGGGCTTGCTGTGCATAAAGCATGTTTGCCAATTCTTAATAAGATTCCTGACACTTGGTATGTAAAAATGCTATCATGGATTATTACCATGACTATGGTTTCCTTGTTATGGGTTTTTTTCCGAGCCGCCACATTTACCGATTCCGTTTTGATAATTCAAAACATTTTTGATAATTTTAGCGTTAGTCATATAATCCCTTTTATTGAAGAACGGAAAATATGGTGTATATTGATGACAATAATCATATTAAGCCATGCCATTCCGCGTAGATGGTATGATCGTATATCAGAGTTATTTGTAAAGGCTCCATGGGTAGCGAAATTTATTATATTTGTCATTGTAGTTCAAT
>CAZYEO010000095.1:0-8872 GCA_964646495.1 uncultured Muribaculaceae bacterium | reverse complement strand
CTCCACCAAACTTTTCTGGACTCAAAGGATTAAAAGTCGTTCAATTTTCGGATTCTACTATAAATGATAGTATAAAAGTTTCTTTTTTAATTTCTAATCAAAGGTGGAATCTCAACATATCAGTACATACCAATACTTCTAAAACATATGATTTAATTTACACCCAGAGTCGTAGAGAGTTAATGCTACCTAATAATGTTGAAACAATTTCATTTTATATTGTACCTGAACATATAATACCTCATACTCCTGATGGTCTATTTTATGGTATAGTTGGATTTGATTCATTTCAGGAGTATCAAATAGAAAAGAACATTAATCATATTTCGATAGAAATCCCTACAATAGATGATTCTTTTTTTGAAAAATATTATGTTAAGGGCGAATACGCAAAAATATCAAAAGACGCCATTACATGGAAAGGCGAAGTCTTTATGAAGAAATAATTTATAAAAGAATGATTCTGCAATTATGTAGCTCACCAAAAAGTTATCAACAATTTGGTTTTTTACCCTCAAACGCTTTGCCTGTGCGCATTTCGTGCGTTGGGGGAGGGGTTATTTTTCGGCGTTATTTTTCGGAGGGTAATCTATGGTGTAATGTAGTCCGCGGCTCTCTTTTCGCTCCATTGCCTGACGCATTATAAGATATCCGGCATTTATGATATTGCGTAATTCGCAAATATCTTTTGAAGCCTTACTGCGCTTAAACAGACGCTCAGTTTCTTCATATAATATGTCGAGACGATTCCATGCTCGTTTCAATCGCAAGTCGCTTCTCACAATCCCCACGTATGCACCCATTATTTGCCCTACCTCTTTGATGCTTTGTGTGATAAGTATCATTTCTTCGGGGTGTTGAGTTCCCTCATCATTCCATTGGGGTATATCCTCTCTATACGTATATGAATCTTTATGTTCCATGCTGTGCTTGGCAGCTGCGTCGGCATACACCACAGCCTCAATCAATGAATTAGATGCCAACCGATTGCCCCCATGTAGCCCGGTGCATGAACATTCGCCCACTGCATAAAGGCGAGATATTGACGACATGGCATTGGTATCTACCTTTATTCCTCCACATAGATAATGGGCTGCCGGAGCCACCGGAATCATATCTTTTGTAATATCAATCCCAAGCGTGAGGCATTTCTTATAAATATTAGGGAAGTGATGCTTAGTGTCCTCGGCATCTTTATGTGTGACATCGAGATACACACAATCATCTCCTCGCATCTTCATTTCATTGTCGATAGCGCGCGCCACTATATCGCGTGGAGCAAGAGAAAGACGCTTGTCGTATTTCTGCATAAACTCGTTGCCGTCACTCGTGCGAAGCACTGCGCCATATCCACGCATAGCTTCCGTAATAAGGAACGAAGGACGATCACCGGGATGATATAATGCAGTGGGATGAAATTGTACAAATTCCATATCTTTCACTGTACCTTTGGCTCTATAGACCATAGCAATGCCATCGCCAGTAGCCACCAATGGATTGGTGGTGGTGTGGTACACAGCCCCGATGCCTCCGGTAGCCATCAGTGTGATTTTCGACAGGAAAGTGTCAACCTCACCGGTAGAAATATTAAGCACATATGCGCCATAGCACGTTATATCTTGTGTTTGTCGGGTTACGATGCGCCCTAAGTGGTGCTGAGTGAGTATCTCCACCGCAAATCTATTTTCATAAATATCAATATTTTCATGCTTCTTTACGGCAGAAATTAAGCTGTCTTGAATCTCCGCACCGGTATTATCCTGATGATGTAATATTCTAAATTCAGAGTGTCCCCCTTCACGATGAAGATCGAAATCACCCTTTTCATTTTTATCAAAATCCACGCCCCAGTCTATCAATTCCTTGATTTGCGATGGAGCTTCGCGCACTACTTTCTCCACCGCCTCTCGGTCGCTCAGGAAATCGCCTGCAACCATAGTGTCCTCAATATGTTTATCGAAATTATCCACCATGGTATTGGTGACGGAGGCTACCCCCCCCTGCGCCAAAAAAGTGTTGGCTTCTTCAAGTGTTGTCTTGCATATCAATGCCACTCTACCGCTTTTGGCTACTTTCAGGGCATAACTCATTCCTGCAATGCCCGATCCTATAACGAGGTAATCGTACTTATATACCATAATTTTTGTCTCTATAAACCTTATTCTTGTTGCAGTGCAAACTTAGTTATAATTACTGAAAAACAGACATACTTCCACTCACAAAATACTTCTTAATGCTTCACACGCTATCACATTTTAGATATTTCCCAAGAGGCGATTTAATTCATCGATGTATTTTGCAATATGATATGCATCCATAATTGAATGATGCACATCAATCTGCACAGGGATAATCTTGCGACCATCCTGCTCAATGAATCGTCCTGTGGTGACCCTGGGGTTGGAATCATTGGGATGCAATGGATATGGATTTTTCATGTGCGAGAATGTAAACCACGGCTCTGTGGAAAAAAACAAAGCACAATCAATTTCCGGTGGCTGCATCTCCAAGCACAATCCTTGTCGAGCTTTTATTATTTCAATTCTCATAATAATATCCGATTAGTATTTTATTGAGTGAGCATCTGTTCTGGCAAATTCTCTTTCGGAGTTGTAGGGCTCTTGGCAGGAGGGGTGGGTGTAGGTGGAATCTCAGGATCGAGCCCTGCATCTTCTATCCCCTCTACAATTGTTAATGAATCGGCATTCAACGACAATGAATCGGAATCTACCTCCTCTTTATAATATCTTGGAACATTATATTCAGCAGGATCTATTGCTTCTTTCGGTTTCCCGAATTTCGTGCGATATTGTTTGAAATGAGGATCGGCAAGTACCGATTTCAGAAAGTATCCGCATATCGGCAATGCTGTGCGGCTACCTTGTCCCAATGCTCCAGTGCGGAAGTGGATGCAACGATATTCACCACCTACCCAAGCTCCAACCACAAGTCGGGGTGTAACACCTAAAAACCACGCATCGGAATGATTGCTGCTGGTTCCTGTTTTACCTCCAAAATCGGTGTTTCGTGTAAATGGACTCACATAACCCCATAGAGCCATAGATGTGCCACCCGGCTCGGTCATTCCCCCCATAAGCATTTGCTGCATTAGATATGCCGAACGATATGGAATAGCCTCGCAATCCTCGCTCTCATCACGGAAAATCACATTTCCGTCGCGATCCTCAATCCGCGTCACAAGCACAGGGTCGTGAGCGCGCCCATCATTGACAACTGTGCAATATGCATCAACAAGTTCAAGCAAGTTCACATCCGAAGCGCCAAGACTTAGCGATGGGGTATTGTCGAGCGGTGATTTTATACCCATGGCACGAGCCGTGGAGATTACCGATGGAATGCCCACCTCAAGTCCCAATTTCACGGCAATAGTGTTAATACTCTGGGCAAAAGCAGCCTTTAGACTTATAGAGTCGCCGGAAAACGAGCCATTGGCATTATGAGGTTGCCAATAAGTAGGTTCGCCATTAGGTCCCGGCACTTTCATGCTTATATATGAATCCACTCGTCGATCTCTGGGTGAGAGTCCTTTATTCATTGCAGCCGTATATACAAATAATTTGAATGTAGAACCGGGCTGACGCATTGAGGTTACTTTGTCGTATTTCCATGTAGAGAAATCTATATCGCCCACCCATGCTTTCACATGCCCGGTTTGCGGTTCCATAGCCACAAAGCCGGTATGAAGAAACCTCACCATATATCTTATGGAATCCATCGTGCTCAATTCTTCGTAATGTCCACCATCATAGTCAAACATACGCATACGACGAGGTTTATTCATATAATATTCTACAGAATCGGGATCATTCGGAAATTTTTCCTGAAGGTTTTCGTAAGTATCTGTGCGCTTGGCAATATTTTCAATGAAATTAGGAATCGGATTATGATTTTCATCTTGCCAAGGATCTTCATTACCCCAATGATTTTTAAATGAGCGTTGCAAATCTTTCATCTGTTTTCTCACTCCATCTTCTGCATATTTCTGCATTCTGGTATCTACAGTGGTGTAAATTTTCAATCCATCGCAATATAGATCTACCCCATTCTCCTTACACCAATCCTTCAGGGAATTGGCAACAGCTTGCCTGAAATATAGGGCTTGACCATCGTAGGCAGTTTCGATGCGATAATTGAGTTTTATCGGAATTTTTTTTAATGAATCCAATTCCTCTTTAGTAAGACAATCATGCGCATACATATTGTCGAGCACTATGTTGCGACGGCGTAGACTATTCTTGGGGTTCAATCGTGGATTATAATATGATGTAGCTTTGAGCAACCCCACGAGTACAGCCGCTTGCTCTGTTTTAAGCTTATCGGGGGTGGTATTAAAATAGGTCTTTGCGGCAGTTTTTATTCCACTCGCATTACTTCCAAAGTCTACAGTGTTGGCATACATTGTGAGAATCTCCTCTTTGCTGTAAAACATTTCTATTTCCAACGCAAGAATCCACTCCTTACTCTTCATTATCAGAATTTTAAGCCCCGGGATATAGCCTAAAAGCCCGGTGGAATACTCCGTGCGGACTTTAAACATATTTTTCACAAGCTGCTGAGTGATCGTAGATGCCCCTCGCGCTTTCCCCTGCAACATATCTTTAGCAGCCGATGCCAGCCCTTGGAAATCAATACCATTGTGATTGTAGAAACGTTCATCTTCGGTATTTATCAACGCTTTGAAAAATACCGGATTGATCTCTTTATATTCACATGGAGTGCGATTTTCGTTGAAAAACTTACCAATCACCTCTCCATCAGAGCTATATAGTATCGAGGCCTCATTGGAATGAGGATGCATGATGCTATGGATAGAGGGAGACTTGCCAAAAAGCCAAAAAAGATTGATATTTACTGCAAACAAATATAGTATAAAACATACAATAAAGGATGCCACACCCACCCCTAACTTTTTATACCATGGGGCATTACGATACAATCCTTTATACCAACAGGAGAATTTTTTCCAGTATGTCCTAATGCTAACTAACGCTTTTTTTGCTCCATCAAGAAGCATCTCTTTTGAGATTTTCATATTATGATGATTAATCAACGTTGCAAAAGTAATAAATAGATTACCCTTTTATTTAAAAAACAAGAAAAATCACTCACCACCCTATAAATTTGTCAATTCACCACATTCACACCCTCTAAATGCACCATACTTTTTATAATTATCTTTACAATAATAAAACAAAATGGAATGAGTCCGGTGCAATACCGAACTCATTCCCAATAATTCTAACTATAAACCGCCCAACTTTTTGTGGTAGTTCAGTTTATTGTTTTACAAATTTTAGAGTTTTGTTTCCTTCGCAACGCACTATATATATTCCGGCAGGAAGATCGGAAACATTTACAGTGGCACTTTCTTTACTCTCTTTCACAATTGATCCTGTAGATGAATATATTACAGCATCGACTGATTGAGGCAATACAACTGTTGTAGTGGCAACGCTATAGAATATTTTATTCGAAGACGCATCATTTAAAGAGGCTCCTGATTGTCCCAAAAATTCCACAGAATTAGAATGTGCAGATTCAATTCCACCTTGAGAAGCCGTAACGGTATAAATACCATTAAGCGCACTTTCAAACATTACTGATAATTCTGTGATTCCGGATTTAACAATCACACCATTGCGATACACATTGTAAGTTATCGGATCGGTTTCTTCTTTAATGATAGACTTACCCTTTTCTGAAGCTTTGCCATTTGGCTTGCTTATTACACCAGTGATTCTCCAGTTATAATCAAGAGAAGCATTCATGCTTTTCAGCGTTTTCCATGAACCGGATCCAGCAGAAGCCGACAATAAGTTTCCAAAGCCATCAATAGCAGGACCAGCATCTGTCATCATTGGTTTTAGCCCTGATGCATAAGTTATGTAGTAACCAATCATAATATCAATACCTTCAGGTATAGTGACCTGACGATTAAGTCTGATAGTATTCTCACCTACCTTTAATGTTGCAACATCAACCGGTTGTTCAAAAGCCTTACTATCCCCGTAATATACTATTACCGATGCACTCTTTAGATCGGTAGTTAATAATCCGAATTTGATATGAGTGATGCTTTCTCCTACTTTATCAACTATCTGATCTGCCGGATATTTAATTGCAATATAGCTCTTCAACGTAGTTGAACCCGTCATTCCGATACCATAACTCTGATCTCCACTTGCATAGGTAAGTTTTTCGGATGCTTCAGGAACTTCCCACGTGAGAGCAAGGCTACCATTTGCTGCATCTTTTCCTTCAAGATTATAAGGAGCCGGGGTATTTTGATTTATTTCTTCGTTAATATATATAACTTCTGATGCCGGAGATTCCCAACCGTTAGAGTAAAGGGTCGTTACATACAAATTGTATTCTCCCGGAACCAACGGATTGCTCACATATTTCATCTCTTTTGTTTCAGAAACTACTTCACCATTACAATATACACGGAATTTATCCACAGTTGGAGCTGCGACTGTTGCTTTTGTTTGAATATCAGATGCCTCAATACCATAATTGTATTCTGCACACTTGCGCGCACTCAACAGATTAGAGTTCATTACATCAAATTTAGGATTATCCCCTATTTCCATGCTTTTAGTTTTACCGGAAGCATCGGTTGCTATTGCGCTCAACACTATGTTATAGTTTTTATATGTGGTATATATCGAGCCAAATTTCATCCAGTTAGTTCCATTAGAAATGCTTATTACCGCTCCATTTTCTATTGCCGGACCCCCATCAAGAAGTATTGGAGTAGTACCGCCAACGAGCGCAGTGTTATAACAAATAATAATGTCAGTACCGGATGGAATATTAATAGGGTTATCCAAATCGATTGTGTACAATGATAATGGTTCTATTTGAGTAGCATCTATGTCTTGCGATGCAAGCATAGTTCCATCTGGGGTGTAAACTTGCAGTTTTAGCGATGCAACAGGTGCACCTATTGCAAAACGGAATTTACTAATTTTATATCCCGAATAAGCCTTTAGCTCCTCGGCAGAGAAACGCGCACCATAAAGCAAGCTTATATCTTCGTCAAATCCAATAATATAAGCCGGATCACCATAATGCTTTAGTTCAACATCCATATTCCAATCAAAGCTCACCTTTTTAGTCGCTTTATCATAATCGCTGTTGCTTATCAACGGAGCGCGATATGCTGCAGGAAGATCAAATGATACTTTGGTTTTTATAGCTTCCGAGCTATTTCCATTAGCTCCCACAGCCACTACAGAGTATCGGCATATTCCAAGTTCATTAACGTTGTCTACATAAGACTGGGTCTTTATATCCAATTCTATTTTTGTTCCGTTTCTATATATTTCATAATGATCTACAACGAGTGGTGTAGACTCTGTTTCAAGATCTGCTGTCATCAACCAATTTCCGGGAATATTGCCTGATGCGAGCGTTTTCCATGATGGATTAGTTTGTTTAAAATCTGTTTTCGGAGTAGTAATTGAAAACATATTACCCTTTGATGTCCCTGCACTATTATCTACCCCAATAGGTTTAGTTGATTTTGTATGTAACACATACACTCCATAGGCATATTCATGTCCTATTTCTATAGTATACGGAGTTGCTAAACCAAATTTGTTCCAATCGTCAGCTTTTATTGATGAAATATCATCTGAGGTTAATGTTTGAGTGTAATCTAATACACCATCTTTCATTACAAAAATTGTACCTCCGGATATTGTTGCTACTTTGAAAAATATATTGATTGCAGTAATTTTATTGTTTGTAAATGCCAATAGATCGGATGGATCAAAGCTATTTTTCACCCACACTTTAGTTGCCGTGCTTGCAGTTCCACCTATTGAATTTCCATACGCTTTATTTGACCAAGTCAATTCTTTACCCCCGAGAAGAGGAGAATCCCAAGCCAAGGTACATTCAAGTTCAGAAACGTTTGCCGACAGATTGCTGATTGATGGGAAATATTGTGTAAGCGATTTTGCTGTAGCTTCAATTTCGGCTGATTTTAATTCTTCTGTACCATAAATCGCCGAAATAGCATATTTGTGAGTGCCGTCTGGTTCATTTTCCAAAAGATATTTATTATCTGTAATTACTTCGGTATTAACCTTTACACCATCACGATATACATTATATCCATCAGGTACAGCTGTTGCGTCATTTTTAAGATACGCAGTTACGACAAAATTTCCTTGATTATTGTGCATCCACGATTTTCCATCGTATGAATATAAATCACCCTTTCCATTCTCAGGAGCTTGCTTGTCGAAAATTGCTGCAAATGAAATATTTGTTCCGCATATAAACTTTGCCACAATCATGATATCTACATCTGCATGAATAGTATAAGGAGTAGTAAGCACAACCTCTTTGATTTTATTTCTTTCAAAATCTTTCATATCAGATGGTTGTTCATATACGAGTTTATTATTCTCGTAAATTTGAATTATCACTGAATACATTGGGTAATACTGCATGTACCCAATCGATTTAATAACCTCGCCATCAACACCTTTTAGGTCATCTGATGTAAAGCGATTGGCAGCATAAATCGATGCCATACCTTGAGGATCATTTGCCACAGCATCCTTCCCATTATAGGCATTATCATTATGCCACTGAAGTGTTTTTGAGGCTGCCGGGGCTTTCCAATTAAGCATAATTTGTGAGTAGGCAGTTTCTGCCGTCAATGAATGTGGCGAAGCGTTCTGTGCTGATACCATAGCTGGCATAACAAAGCAAAGAACCAAGCTCGCAATAACAAATGTAAATAGTTTGTTCATAATTCCATCTATTTTGTAAATAATATTCCACAAAGGAAAGAAAATTATTACTAATATCCAATATTTAGCATATATACGAT
>CAZYEO010000094.1:0-8992 GCA_964646495.1 uncultured Muribaculaceae bacterium | reverse complement strand
ATGCATTTGAATCAGCATTATCCTTATATTTTGAGTCACAAATTTGTAACTCAAATAATTTTATTAAATAAATGAGAACAATGACTACAATAAAGCCACCTATAATATATTTTCTTTTTTCAAGATTATAATCTTTTCTCACGCTTTTCTATCTGTTATGCTGTCAATCGCGAATAGTAAAACAAATGTCAGAATATTGCTTGCCATTATCCTCATAAGCATGAGCGGAATATTCAGAAATGTAAGTGACTGAATAAGAGATATGAGGATGCAGAATATAAGAGTGAGGGTAAATATATATTTAATATAAGTCCCAGTGCCCAGAGTTTTTATTGAGGGAGTAGTCGCAGCATAATCCTCTTCACGAGGTACATATAATTTGAAAATAGGATTTCGCAGTGCTCCTAATATTGTACATGCCAATGCATTCATACCTTGAGTATCACAAAATACATCAACGCTCAACCCCAATAAAAAAGAGAGAGTAAGTAACCAATTCGATGGCAATGACATTGGCACTCGGCATATAAAATAAATAAACACAAAAGGTGTTGCTACATTGAAAATGCAGATATTATTGAAAATTACAGCTTGTAGTATAACTAAAATTATAAACAGCAGTGAGTAGTTGATAATAGTCTTAGTCATTATTTTGCTCTTTTTCTATTTCTGTTATTTCATCTTTTATTCGGGTCTTGATGGCTCTGACAGTGCTCAAATGAGAAAAATCAGTGAATAATTTTATGCGTAGAGTATAAAAATTATCATCTGTTGCTTTTTGATTATCGAGTATTGTGCCTACAATAATACCTTCGGGGAAAACAGCTGAATAACCACTGGTGACAATCGTATCTCCTTTTTGGAATTTAATATGTCGAGGCATTTCTTCCAATATTGCGGTGTATGGATTTTCTCCGTCCCACACCAAACTGCCGAAATATTCGCTATTTTTCACTTTGCAGGATAATCGGAAGTGGGGGTTCAATAATGAAATAATTCTGGCAGAATGTTCACCAACCACATTCACAATTCCTACTACACCATTCTGATCCACAACTCCCATTTCTGGTATTATGCCATCGGCAGATCCTTTATTAATAGTGATATAATTATATGGTTTTGAAATGCTATTATTTATTACGTGCCCCATAATAAACTGATAATTTTGTAATCCTTCGGGGGCAGGTAGGGAATCGTTGAGTGCGCTTAATTGATATTCTCTCAAATCATTTTTCAGATTAATTACCTCCATTTCAAGCGATGCATTTCTCTGCTGTAAGTCCTCGTTAATATCACGCAAATAAAAATATGAAGTTATATTGCTTGTATAATTATATAGGGCAGTACTAATTTTATTGGCAGATGTGAGATATATATGATGTTGATATGGATTGGATCTGAAAAGCAATATGCAACTTAATATCACATAGAATATGAATACAAACCAAGCGGAATATTTTAATATGAAATTTATGAGATTGCGCACAGTTTATTGTTTTATAAGTGTAAATATCAACATTAGTATAACCGAAAGGAAGACAATGAATATTATTCAATTCATCGCCTTCTCTTCCTGCTTATCTTATATCGTTATCTTTCGAGACGTAATTATCGAATCAAGAAAGAGAAGCGGTTAATATTTTTAAGAGCTACACCAGTTCCTTTTGCAACAGCATGAAGCGGATCTTCTGCAATGTGGAATGGGATTCCAATTTTATCGGTTAATCTCTTATCAAGACCTCTAAGTAATGCACCTCCACCTGCAAGATATATACCATTTGCCACGATGTCGGCATATAATTCCGGTGGAGTTTGTTCAAGTGCGCTCAACACCGCCGCCTCAATCTTGGATATTGATTTCTCAATACAGTGGGATATTTCCTGATATGATACCGGTACTTCCATTGGAAGTGCAGTCATTTGATTAGGTCCGTGTACGATATAATCTTCCGGTGGATTTTCAAGTTCAGTAAGTGCCGAACCCACATTTATCTTTATAAGTTCAGCAGTGCGTTCACCTACTTTTACGTTATGAGCGCGTCTCATGTGTTCCTGAATATCATCCGTGAGGTCATCGCCGGCAATACGTATACTCTTATTGCTCACAATACCACCAAGAGATATTACGGCGATCTCAGTGCTACCACCACCTATATCAACAATCATATTTCCTTCGGGAGCTTCAACGTCGAGTCCGATTCCCAGTGCAGCAGCCATTGGCTCATATATCATGTATACATCACGTCCTCCGGCATGCTCAGAAGAATCTCGCACAGCACGTATTTCTACTTCGGTGCTTCCTGATGGAATACATACTACCATTCGCAATGAAGGGGAAAACCAGTGACTCTTTGAGCTAACCATTTTTACCAATCCTCTGATCATTAGCTCGGCAGCGTTAAAGTCAGCTATTACACCATCGCGTAATGGTCGAACGGTTTTAATATTCTCGTGAGTCTTTCCGTGCATTTGGCGAGCTCTTTCACCTACAGCGATTAATTTGCCCGATTTTGCATCTAAAGCCACTACAGATGGCTCATCGATTACTATTTTATCATTATGAATAATGATTGTATTTGCTGTACCCAAGTCCATTGCTATTTCTTGGGTGAATGAAAACAATCCCATAGAGTTTTTTAATGTTTAAAGTGGCGTATGCCTGTCATAACCATTGCCACATTGTTGTTGTTACAATATTCAATACTTTCGTTGTCTCTTACAGATCCCCCCGGTTGTATCACAGCATTAACGCCGGCTTTGTGGGCGATCTCCACGCAATCACCAAAGGGAAAGAACGCATCCGAAGCCATTACAGATCCTTTCAGATCAAAATTAAATGATTCGGCTTTTTCTATAGCTTGTCGAAGTGCATCAACACGAGACGTTTGTCCGATACCACTTGCGATCAATTGTTTATTTTTTGCAAGCACAATTGCGTTGCTTTTACTATGTTTTACTATTTTGTTAGCAAAAAGAAGATCTTCTACTTGCTCTTTACTCACAGACTTGGTTGTAACTTGTTTAAGTTCTTCGGGTGTTTCACAATAAGTGTCTTTATCCTGAACCAAAATGCCATTGAGTAGAGATCTTACTTGAGTTTTGCTTCCGCTCATTTTTTTGATTACTAAAATGATACGGTTCTTCTTTTGTTCTAAAATTTCGAGCGCTTCTTTAGAATATGCCGGGGCAATTATAACTTCGAAGAAAAGTTTGTTGATTTCTTCTGCAGTATCTTTATCAATCTCACGATTGGTAATAAGAACACCACCAAATGCCGATACGGGATCTCCTGCCAACGCGTCTTTCCATGCTTCGATAAGAGTAGGGCGTGTAGCGAGTCCGCAAGCATTATTGTGTTTAAGAATTGCAAAGGTTGTATCGGAAAATTCTGAAATTAGGTCTACAGCTGCGTTGATGTCAAGGAGATTGTTGTATGATATTTCTTTCCCGTGAAGTTTGTCGAATATTTCATTGAAATCTCCATAAAAGATTCCATTTTGATGAGGGTTTTCTCCATAACGCATTGTCTTTGCATTATTTACGGCAATTCTTAGAGCTGAAGGCTCTTCTTTGTCGAAATAACTAAAAATAGCACTATCATAAGCACTTGAAACAGCAAAAGCCTCTTTCGCAAACCATTTGCGTTCGTCAAGAGTAGTAGAGGCATTTTCACTTTTTGAAAGTATTTCATAAAGTGGATTGTATTGGGCTTTTGATGCTACAATTACCACATCATTGAAATTTTTTGCAGCTGCTCTGATAAGTGAAATTCCACCAATATCAATTTTTTCTATAATAGCAGAATCCTCGGCTCCTGAGGCAACTGTTTCCTCAAATGGATAAAGATCAACAATTACAAGATCTATTTCAGGGATTTCATATTGCGAAATTTGTTCAGCATCTTTGTCATTATTACGGCGGTTAAGTATTCCTCCGAAAATCTTTGGGTGTAGTGTTTTTACTCTTCCACCAAGAATGGATGGATAGCCTGTGAGATCTTCCACAGCATCGCACTCATAGCCCAAATCGTTAATAAAAGATTGGGTTCCTCCTGTTGATAAGAATTTTACACCATTGTCGTTCAGTAGTTTAAGGATACGATCTAATCCGTCTTTATGATATACGGATATAAGGGCTGTCTTGATTTTTTTACTGGAATTCATTACAATTATAGGGTATTTAAATGACAATGCAAAATTATTAAAAATAAGGAGATATATAACTATAAATGTGTAATTAAATTCCTTATAATTAAATTTTTTAGGATACTAAAATGTGTAATTATAGAACTATTTTTTTCGCACCACGTTTATATGTTATAATTTTACAAAAACGATTATGGCAGAAATTGGTATATTTTACGGATCCTCAACGGGAAATACTGAAAAAGTAGCAAAACGTATAGGGGTAATAATGGGAATAGCAAATTCCGATATATATGATGTAGCAAATACGAAACCCTCTACAGTAGATAAGTACAATGTGTTGATTTTGGGTACCAGTACTTGGGGCAGTGGTGATCTTCAAGATGATTGGGATGATTTTATCAAAGGTCTTGAAGAACTTGATTTGGTCGGTAAGAAAATCGCAATATTTGGTTGTGGCGATGAGACTATGAGCGATACATTTTGTAGCGCAATTGGGGTTCTGTATGAAAAATTACAGAAAACCGGAGCTAATTTTA
This sequence comes from uncultured Muribaculaceae bacterium, assembly GCA_964646495.1. Lineage (GTDB taxonomy): Bacteria > Bacteroidota > Bacteroidia > Bacteroidales > Muribaculaceae > HGM05232. The sequence continues at coordinate 4,308 of CAZYEO010000094.1, read as the reverse complement.
TTGGATCGTTTGAGGCATCTGAATACACATTTGATGAGTCAGCCGCATTTATCGATGGAAAATATGTAGGGTTGCTTCTCGATGAAGTAAATCATTCCGGTATCACTGAGAAGAGGGTAGAGCAATGGTGTAAACTCATAAAAAAAGAGATAGATGAATAAATTGTGTCTTGAATTGAGTTTTGATTAAAAAATGAGCACCCACAATCTTGGTTTGAAGTGGGTGCTTAATATTAGATTAATAAGTGTATTACTTGTTATTTTCTATCCAATTAAGAGCATTCCTAAATGCCTCGATCCACGGAGTGATTTCATCATTCTTATGTGTTTCTGGATAATATCCGCACTGCCATGGGAATATAGTGCGTTCCAAGTGTGGCATCATTGCAAGGTGACGACCATCAGCCGATGCGATTCCAGCTACACCTTGAGGTGACCCATTGGGGTTGGCGGGATAAGCATCGTAGGAATATTGTGCCACTATATTATAATTATCAATACTTTCAGGGAGGTTAAATTTGCCCTCTCCATGAGTAACCCATATTCCAAGTTTACTCCCTGCAAAAGAGCCGAGCATTATTGAATTGTTGGATGGTATTGTAACTCCTACAAATTGTGATTCCAATTTGTGTGAGTCATTATGCTCCATTTTTGTAAGCTTATTATGTTCAGGGTTTATAAGATTGAGCTCTACCATCAATTGGCATCCATTGCATACGCCAAGACTCATTGTGTCTTTGCGGTCATAGAATCTTTTGAGGGTCTCTTTGGCTTTTTCATTCCATAAAAATCCTCCTGCCCAACCTTTGGCTGAACCGAGTACATCAGAATTGGAGAATCCCCCCACAAACACGATCATATTTACTTCATCCAGTGTTTCACGTCCCGACATTAAGTCGGTCATATGAACATCTTTTACATCAAATCCTGCAAGATACAATGCATATGCCATTTCGCGATCTCCATTTACACCTTTTTCACGTATAATGGCAGCTTTTATTCCAGAAGGGGTGCGTCTTGACGAATCTATGCCTACATCTTTCTTTGTTCCTGTAAAGTCGGCAGGGAAATGATAATGGATAGGTTGTTTTTTGTAATTTTCAAATCGTTGTTTGGCACATTTCTCACCGCTTTGTATCCTGTCGAGCAGGTATGATGACTTAAACCATACATCGCGCAGGTGATCAATGAAGAATAAATATTGGGCTCGATCCTTTTCGATTGATACGCATCGTTCATCCATTGGATTGCCAATGGCTATGAAATTGGTCTTTGCGTCAGTCAATATTTTTTCAACTTTAGATACATGGTTGTCGGCAACCTGAATTATCATAGCAGGATTTTCTGCAAAAAGAATTTTTATAATTTCTTTTTCATCAAATCCATCAAGATTAATATTCATTCCACCTTTTGTATTGGCGAAATTCATTTCGAGCAATGCGGTAATGAGACCTCCGGCTGAAATATCGTGTCCGGAAAGGAGTAGAGATTGAGAAACTAATTTCTGTATTGTTTCAAAAGTAGATGCAAAATATTCGGCAGATAGCACCGTCGGTACTTCATCTCCGATAGCATTCAAGGATTGAGCTAATGCCGATCCACCGAGTTTCAATGAGTCTTGTGAGAAATCAATATAATATAATTTGCTCTTTTTGTTTTGCATCACCGGCGATAATACTTTTTTCACGTCTGATACCTCTCCGCCGGCAGATATTATTACGGTTCCAGGTGATAAAACTTTACGATCACCATATTTTTGTGTCATTGATAAGCTGTCTTTGCCGGTAGGAATATTTATTCCCAATTTACAAGCAAATTCGCTACATGCTTCTACAGCCTTGTATAGAGCTGCGTCTTCGCCCGGATTGCGGCATGGCCACATCCAATTGGCACTGAGAGAAATACCTTTTATTCCATCTTCAAGAGGTGCTCCTACAATATTAGTAAGAGATTCTGCTATTGCAAGAATAGAGCCTTTTGCCGAATCAACAATTGCTGCTTGAGGAGCATGACCGATAGAAGTTGCAATACCGTGGGTACCGGTATAATCAAGAGCTACTACTCCGCAATCACTTAAAGGAAGCTGAATTTCGCCTTGGCACTGTTGGCGAGCTATTTTACCGGTAATTGAGCGGTCTACTTTATTAGTGAGCCAATCTTTGCATGCTACTGCCTCAAGTTGAAGCACATTTTCGAGGTAATCGTTGATTTTAGATGTCTTATATTTAGGAGCCTTAAATCGCTTATCGATTGTATTATCCGTCATATATGTTTTTGGCGAATTTCCAAACATATCATCCATAGCCAAATCTATTGGCTTTATTCCATCTTTTTGTTCGAATACAAAACGATTATCATCGGTAGTTTCACCTACTACATAAAAAGGAGCACGTTCTCTTTCGGCAATTTTATTCACCCATTCAATCTCTTTTTCATCGATAATCATTCCCATTCTCTCTTGAGATTCATTCCCTACAATCTCTTTAGATGATAGGGTAGGGTCACCTACAGGAAGAGCATCAATTTCAATTTTACCTCCCGTGACTTCTACAAGTTCCGACAAGGCGTTTAGGTGTCCACCAGCACCATGATCGTGAATAGAAACAATAGGGTTGTGATCGGATTCGCCGAGAGCTCTTACAACATTTGATACGCGTTTTTGCATCTCAGGGTTGGCACGTTGCACGGCATTCAATTCGATGGAATTATTATATTGCCCGGTATTAACAGATGAAACAGCTCCGCCTCCCATACCGATTCTATAATTATCTCCACCCATCACCACTACTTTTTGACCTGGAGTTGGGTTTCCTTTAAGTGCATCTCGCATGTTACCATATCCTACACCTCCTGCAAGCATTATAACTTTATCGTAGGCATATTGGGTATTATTTTCTTCATGCTCAAATGTGAGTAAAGATCCGCAGATAAGTGGTTGCCCGAATTTGTTTCCGAAATCAGATGCTCCATTTGATGCTTTGATTAGTATCTCTTCGGGTGTTTGGTATAGCCAAGGGCGTGGCGGCATAGTTGCTTCCCATGCTCTGTGCTCAGCAGTACGAGGATATGAAGTCATATATACGGCAGTCCCGGCAATAGGCATGCTGGCTTTTCCTCCACCCATGCGATCCCGTATTTCACCCCCCGTTCCGGTCGCTGCACCATTAAACGGTTCTACGGTTGTAGGGAAATTATGAGTTTCCGCTTTAAGCGAAATTACCGTTTTAATATCTTTAATCTCAAAGAAATCGGGCTTTTCAGGGTTGCGTGGAGCAAATTGTTCCATTGTAGGACCTTCAACAAAAGCGACATTATCTTTATAAGCCGAAACAAGCTTATTGGGATTTTCCTGAGATGTTTTTTTGATTAACTTGAATAAAGAAAGGGGTTTTTCCTCGCCATCAATGATAAATGTACCATTGAATATTTTATGACGGCAATGTTCTGAATTAACTTGAGAAAATCCGAATACTTCACTATCGGTAAGAGGGCGGTTTATTTTTTTGCTGAGAGATTCGAGATATTCTATTTCATCGGGATTGAGAGCTAATCCCTCTTTTAGATTGTAGGCGTTGATGTCTTCAATATATATTATTTCTTGGGGAGATGTTGTGATTTCAAAAATATCATGAGTAAGGTTTTGGTATATTCGCTGGAGCATTTTATCGTGAGGCGGGTTGTCGGAGTCTGTTTTTTCAAACTGTTCTATTCGCTTTATTCCGCTCATTCCCATATTTTGAGTAATTTCTACTGCGTTAGTACTCCATGGGGTTATCATTTCGCGCCGTGGCCCAATGAATGTACCTTCAATGGATGTGGCAGGCACTAATTCTGCTCCATCAAAGAGCCACTTGAGTTTATCAACTTCTAATCCTGAAATAGGATGGCTTGAGTCAACGGCAAAATATGTCTTTGCTCCTTTGCTAAAGAAATTAATCATGTTTGGTGATGTATAGTTTACATTAAGTTATTGAATCTTCCGATAGGAAGTAATAGCTAAAAATTCCCTACAAAAGTAGCTAAATTTTCTGTAGAAAAAGCAATGAAAGTGCTGAAAAATAAATCACAGTAATATCGAGCAATTTATATTATAAATTTAGATAGGACTCTGAGTGCAATTTTTGAATTTACATATATATAAATGGCTAATATTTGTAGTATTTTTAGTAACTTTGGGGAAATTCAGAAGATAAGATGAAGATTATAAGAAAGATATTTTATACAGTTACATTAGGATTTGCATCTTTTACGCAAATATATGCCGGAAATTTTAATGATGCCATCACAGATTTCTCAATGGAAAATTCAC
>CAZYEO010000093.1:0-9022 GCA_964646495.1 uncultured Muribaculaceae bacterium | reverse complement strand
TATGACAACAGTTCACTCAACTACTGCTACTCAAAAAACTGTTGACGGTCCTTCAATGAAAGACTGGCGTGGTGGACGTGCTGCTTCTGGCAACATTATCCCTTCATCAACTGGTGCTGCTAAAGCTGTAGGTAAAGTAATTCCTGAACTTAACGGAAAACTTACAGGTATGTCAATGCGTGTTCCTACTCTTGACGTTTCTGTAGTAGACTTGACAGTGAACTTGGCTAAACCAGCTACATACGAAGAAATCTGTGCTGCAATGAAGGAAGCTTCTGAAGGCGAACTTAAAGGTGTACTCGGATACACAGAAGATCAAGTAGTTTCTTCTGATTTCTTGGGCGACGCTCGCACTTCAATCTTTGACAAGCACGCAGGTATCGCTTTGACTGATACTTTCGTAAAAGTTATTTCATGGTATGATAATGAAATCGGTTACTCAAACAAAGTTCTCGATCTTATCGCTTACATGAAGAAAGTAAACGGTTAATCAACCGCAATACTTTTCAATAATAATAAAAAGTCGTCCATCGGGCGACTTTTATTATGTTAAACAATCTACTATCATTACTACAACTTAAATTCTGATTTATTCCTGAAACCTTCATTGTTGAGTACACTCATAGAAGCATAGGTACCATCAGCAGCCGATTCAAAATATAAATGATAGCGTTGTGCCAATAAGAAATCTATCGTGTAAATTATATCACATATTTCCGCTTCCTCCGGTTCAATCCCTTTTGGAATATTAAACTTCTCTGAAACCCTCATATCACTTCCACTAAGCACAATCGCAATACTCGATGTAACTCCAATCGGAACAGCAACACAGCGATGCACCAACACAAGCCTACGATTATCTTCTCCTATCGACTCAAGCGTTGGCATTCCATCGGATAGGGCAGGCTTGATACACCCATTGGCAAAATAAGTTATTGCTTCGCCATGTTTCGATGGATTAAACATCACACCGACCAGCGCCATTGCCACTACAAAAGCGATGATATAAAATTCTACGGAAGTAAAGATACTATACATAATGCGTAAAGATAATTCAAACATAGTAAAAAACAAAACCACTACCAATCATTACCCCATATATTCACTCAATCACAACCTTAAATACATCTTCGGTGTTTTATACTATATATTAAAATCTATTTTTATGAAACCTGACCCCTCATATCAAGTTGCAACCGAAGCACTACAAATCATTGATACAATATTAGAACGACTGGGATTGCCGCGTGGAGGAGATCTGGAGGAAGCCATTTATACTCTGATTATTATTTTGATGGCTTGGAGTATAGGTTGGCTGGTGAAAATACTCGTAATGTTCATTCTCAACCACACTCCTCGATTCAAAAAATCACCATCTGTAATGGCTATGAGGGGGCAAAGAATATTTATTGTTTGTAGCCAAGTAATACCCCCTATTGTATTTATAGTATTAATACCATTTGCTTTTAACTCAGAATCGACTGTATTAAACATAATTATTAAGATAGCGGTAATATTTACTATCTACAAACTCGTAATGGCAATCAATTCCATACTTGATTTTATGTGGCATCGATACGATGAGAAAGACAATGTAAAAAATCATCCGTTGAAAGGTATTCTCCAAATATCACAAGGCACAGTGTGGCTGTTGGGTATAATAATTGTAGTATCCATGCTCATGGACAAATCTCCGGTGGCTTTGCTCACCGGACTTGGAGCATTTGCGGCTATTCTTATGTTGGTATTTAAGGATAGCATATTAGGAGTGGTAGCCGGTGTTCAATTATCGCAGAATGATATGCTTCGTGTAGGAGATTGGATTGTGGTTCCGGGAACTCCTGCCAACGGTAATGTAATAGATGTGTCGCTCACTGTGGTAAAAGTACAGAATTGGGACAATACCATCGCTATGTTACCCCCATATACATTGGTAAGCACCTCTTTCCAAAACTGGCGCGGCATGAGCGACTCTGGTGTGAGACGCATTGCTCGCTCATATTCAATCGATGTGGATAGCGTGCAATTGTCTACCCCCGAAATGCTTGAGGATTTCAAAGAAATTCCCTATATGAAGGAGTATATTACATTGAAACAGCAACAAGCTGCCACCGGAAATGTAGATAATGCTGAGGATAAGATAGGATTCACCAACGGCACTATAGAAACAAATCTCGGAATGCTACGCGCCTATATGATGATGTATCTCGCCGACAATAAGGGAATTTCACACGACCCCACAAGCACTCTTATGGTGCGTATTCTCGACCCAACGCCATCCGGAATTCCGCTGCAATTATACTGTTTCACAAGCACTACCGATTGGGTGAAATATGAAGCCATACAATCTGAAATATTTGAGCATTTTGCAGCCATTATGCCACGATTCGGATTATATGTATTTGAAAATCCGTCGGGACGCGACACCGTAAATCAAGGATTTCTCGAAGGTGGCATTCGACCCAATCAAGTAATGGGATTGCCCTACCAAAGTATATATAATTGGGCTCCGGGTGCAAATAAATACCCAAATCCGGATGCTTATAAATATTGGGCTAAACCGATGCCTCGAAACGATACTTTTCAAACGTATCCCGATAATGATGCACCAGCTACACCTACTATGCCCGATTCTAAAGCCAACGAATCCGGAGCAGCGAAATAAGTATTGATCAATGCTATAGATATATCATGAATTTTGATTACTTTTGAGCAATAAGTCTTTATCTTGGCTTAAAAGCCAAAATTATAACATTTTATATCTGTATTCTAAAATATAATGGTCAATACTTCCACTATGCCTCACGAATCGCGGAAACGCACTCTATATGTTTCTGACCTCGATGGCACACTGCTCAATGGAGATTCTCGCATCTCAGACACCACTCGCGCTATACTCAATGATTGCATCGATAAATATGGCACAATGTTTACTGTTGCCACTGCTCGCACTCCTGCCACAGTAGTGCCACTGCTCAAAGGTGTACACATCAATCTACCGGCAATAGTAATGACAGGTGCTGCAATGTGGAATTTAGAGGAAAAAGGATATAGAAATGTATGCACAATGCCAATGGCGAAAATCGAGCAATTACATGATATTTGCATTGCAAACGGTATAAATCCGTTTATTTATAAACGTGATGGTGATATGCTAAGCGTGTACCACCATACTGATATGACAAATAAAGAGCGTGAATTTATATCCGAACGTCAAAAATCGCCATTCAAACATTTCTCGCTGCACAACGATTATCACCCTGGCGAATCGATTATGCTATTTGCCATGGCTAAATATGACAAAATTAAAGCAGTTCATTCCACTATAACATCTATGGTAGATTGCGAAGCTGTGTGTTATCGCGACATTTACAACCATGAGACAGGGCTACTCGAAGTATTTGAAACAGGATCCTCAAAAGCGGCTGCCATAAAACGACTTGCCACGCAAGTGGAAGCGGAACGCATTGTAGTATTCGGCGACAATCTTAATGATATTTCCATGATGAAAATAGCAGATCACAGCGTTGCTATGTCAAATGGAGTGAGAGAAGCACAAAATGCAGCAAGCGAAATCATCGGTAGCAACAATGAAGACAGCGTAGCGAGATGGATTGCTCACGATATCGAAGCAATAACAATCGAAACAATACGTTATTAATTCAAAAAAACAGTCCCATAAATGAGCGCATTGAATATATACGATACACGTAGAATCTGGAAATTCGCCTTTTTCGTGGTGTCCTTGATTTTGGCAGGGGCATTTTTGATTATATCCAATGATTTAGTAAAAGATCTTTCAGCTCAGGAACGCGAGCGCATGGAGATATGGGCAAATGCCACCAAGGAGATAGCCAACGATTCAATGAACGGCACGATGGCGGACGACTCCACATCTACCGTCACAGGTGGAGGGATGGCAGGCAATGTAGATTTTCTTCTGTCAATCATAGAGGGGAATAGAAATATTCCGGTACTTTTGGTTGATGATCAGGATAATATATTACTTCACCGAAACTTTCAACTCCCCGAAGCAATCGACAGCGCAGCACCCTATTACACATCTCCAACCAATGAGGCTTTTTTGAAAGAACGCCTTGCCGACCTTAAAAATTCACACAATCAAATCGAAATTGTTATCGATCAGACCAGTGTGCAACGATTATATTACGAAGATTCCACCCTACTCAAGCGTCTTGCCTATTACCCTTATATTCAATTGGCTGTTATGCTTGTGTTTGTGGTTATTGTATATTTTGCGGTGGTAAGCTCTAAAAAAGCAGAACAGAATAAAGTGTGGGTAGGACTTTCAAAAGAGACCGCACATCAACTCGGAACTCCTATATCTTCGCTTATGGCGTGGATGCAAATGCTCGATGCTTCGGGTGTGGATAATGAGATTGTAAAAGACATGGATAAAGATGTGCATCGACTCTCTGTAATAGCCGATAGATTTTCTAAAATAGGATCTAAACCCGAAATGGAGTTGGCTTATGTGAACGAAGCAATCAATGAAAGCCTTAGTTACATGAAAGCTCGCATATCATCTCAAGTAACGCTCACATGCCACGAGCGCGAAGATGAATATCCGGTAATGCTCTGTTTGCCTCTTTTTGAATGGGTAATGGAAAATATCACCAAGAATGCGGTGGATGCAATGCAGGGAAAAGGGAGCATCGATGTAAACACCTATTGCGACAAGCAAAAAGTATATATAGAAATATCTGATACCGGTAAGGGAATTGCACGCAAGAATTTCAAGAATGTATTCAATCCCGGATATACCACAAAAAAACGTGGGTGGGGATTAGGTCTTACCCTCGCCAAACGTATTATTGAGGAGTATCACGGAGGGAAAATTTATGTAAAAGAATCCGAAATAGACAAAGGCACAACATTCCGCATAGAACTCCCGAAAGCCTAATACATATTATACGTAATAGTTAGTACTTTAAACTCAGTGCGTCGATTTATTTGGTCGGCTTCGGCTTGATCTTCAGGAGATAATTTGGATATATATTCTTCATTAAGCAAATCCCCCTCCTTAAATTGCGGATGCTCACGCGCCAATTTCTTAGTAATTGTCTTAGGTCGGGTTTTTCCATATCCCTGTGGTTGCAGCCTATCTGCCTTCACTCCTTGAGAAATAAGGTAATCTACTACCGATTTGGCTCTACGTTGCGACAATGCATTGTTGTATTCATCACTTGCAATGCGGTCGGTATGCGATGCCATTTCGATAGCCACATTGGGATTATCGCGAAGCACTTGCGCCATTTCATCGAGAGCTGCTTTTGATTCAGGTCGAAGTGATGCTTTATCGTAATCATAAAATATATTCTCTATCACTTGCGGTTTATTTATGGATGCAAGTATAAAATCTACATTATATTCAGCATCCTCTTCTGCAATATCCGACACAAACTCTTGCTTCGCATTCAGATAGCCACGTGCTCCGGCAAGCATCACATATCTCACTCCACGGTCGAGGGTGAATTTAAATGTACCATCCTGTCGTCCTATCTCTTTTTGATTAGAGCCATCGTTTCCCACTATTCGTATTATGGCGTTAGGCACAGGCTCTTCATCTTTATCAAGCACATTTCCACTTATCCACACCTTTATTTCCGGTAACTCAAAACTATATATATGGTCATATCCACGTGCATCATTGCGGTTACTGCTGAAAAAACCTTGCTCACCCTTGCTTGCAAAAGTAATACCGAAATCATCACCACTCGAATTGATCGGGATGCCCATATTCTCTACATTCCAGTGTCCGGATTCCGATTGCACCGCCTTGAAAATATCAGTTCCACCCATTCCGGCATGACCGTCGCTTGCAAAATAAATCACATCATCTTTCCTGCAATATGGGAATGTTTCGTTTCCTGCACTATTTATCTGTTCTCCCATATTTTCAAGACTTCCGGCACGCTCTTTCAACGACACACGCCATATATCCTTTCCTCCTTGACCGCCGGGCATATCACTTGAAAAATACAGATAATTGCCATCTGCACTCACTGCCGGATGCCCATAAACAGAAAGGGTATCAGCCGTAATTTCATATTTCACAGGAGCGCTCCATTTAGCATCCGAACGCTGTGAGGTGTAAATTTCAACAGATGTATTGGCATTCAATTCACGTCTTGCCTTTGATAGATACATCGTGTTGCCATCGGGCGAAAATGATATTATCCCCTCGTCAAATTCAGTGTTTACCTCCCCCTCTATCGGGTCGGGGCGTTGCCATTCGCCACGTTCATTCTTCTTTGAAAAGAATATATCCGATTTTTTAGTGCCTGTAATCTCGCTTTTATTTGAACCGGTAGCCTTTTCGGTTGAGGATGTAAAATACAATTCATCGTCACCATGAAACATCGGAGCGAAATCCGCACGCCTCGAATTGAACAACTTGGCATTTTTCACAACATATCGTGTGGGATTTTCTTTCATTTTCTGAGCAATTTCACAACCACGTATGCCCTCTTTTGCTAATTTATTATCCGGAACAAAGGTCAGAAAATCCTGATAGCTTTTGATAGCCGCCGCATATTTACCCTCATTTTGGAGTTCCCTCCCAAGATATAAGTGCGCCATGCTGTCAGGATACTCATATCGCAAAGCATTCTGATAGGCGGCACTGGCACGAGCAGTCATATTGAGTACGCGATAGCATTGTCCCAATTGAAATGCTACTTCGCCACGCAATTCACGCTCCTCTCGCTTCGTGAGCTTATTATATACTTTTTTATAGGTATTTGCGGCATCATAGTATTCTCCACGCTCATATTGCTCGTTGGCAACACTCAATTTCGCGCCGCCACAAGAAGAAAGCACCGCAAGCAGCACTCCCATAAATATATAACCATATTTTCCCATCACAAAAAATTAAACGGCTTTACGCCTAAACAAAAAACGCAACAACTCCCAAAATATTGCATTCACACGCTACCAAAAAAGGGGAGCGGGGCTGCTCGGTTTTATCCGTGGCAGTCCCGCTCGATTGGTTATTTAATTATGATTTTTACTTTTAGAGGGCAATTTTCTTTGATGCTGTGATGTATAACCCTTTTGGAAGGTCGTTGATCACGGTCTTGCCCGATGTGGCGCGTATCACTCGCAACAATGTGCCTGCGGTGTTGTAGAGTGGTAATTCCACATCGTTTTCACTCTCTATCACCAATGTTCCGTTGTAGCCATACACGGTGACTCCGTTGTAGCGATTGGCGGTAGCATCTTCAACTCCTGTCGGTAGTTTATCGCCTACGATTGCTATTGTTTCTGGTGCCGAAACTTGACCATCAGTAGGGGTGAAGTATGCTGTGAATGGAGCTATCGCTGCTTCGGTACTTCTTTCCACTGCAAGGGTTTCGGCTTTTACGAGTGTCTTGTCGGTGTCGGTGGCAGGAAGGTAGGCTCTTGTTACATTCAGTCCGCTGAATGTGCCACGCATACTGTTGCCATCGGCATCCACGACATCGACCGGTGCTCCTACAAATTCCACTTTTCCATCTTGATTGGTCTTTGGTATTATATAGAAGGCCTCATTTGCCGGTTTGTGATAGGGGAAATCGTTGGAATCCACAATAGCAAACACATAGGGTTCTCCGGCTTTGAAATGATAATCGCCATTGTCTGTATATTTGAGTGCAACCTTATCGAGTGTGCTCTCATTGTTTACATTGTCAAATGCCATCACCAACATATTGCCCTTTGTAGTAGCAAAATCCCGAGTGATAAGATGCAACGATTCCCCATTTTTTGAATCGTGCATTGTGCCTGCGAATGGCAAGCATAGAGTTTCCATTCCCCCTCCGTTCTTTTTGTAGCGTGAACGTGGGGTGTATTTGAATGTCACATCGCTTGCGGTGAATCCCTGGGTGCAGGTGTATGGGTGCATGTTGTCGAGTGTTATAACTTCTCCTACATATTCACCATCTGCATTGCGGTATATCCAGTTTTCTTGGAGTGCATCCATTGGCTGTGCATCGATTTCCAATATTTCATTGGGGTTCAATGCTATGTCGGCAAATTGGGAATTGTTGCAATATCCCTTGTGAGTTACTCCTATGTTTGTAGAGAATACCTTATTGCTTTTGTCTTCGAGCATAAGCACCGGGGTAGCATCTGTGAGTAGCATTTGTCCCCATGTGCCGTCGGCTGCTTCGGTGGTGGTGTTGCCACCATTGAGCAGGCGTGCCACTTTACCTGTGGCAAGTGTGGTAGCATCGTGTCCCATAGTCACTCCCGCTTCATCGGTGGTGAGGCGATTATCGTCGTCAGCAGCAGCAGCACTTCCTTTATATCTTACCCCCACGGTAGGTACTACAGCCAAATCAGCAGTTGTGGCACCCTCTTTCACTACGGTAGCAATGGAATAGTGGCAGTTGGCAACGGTGCTGGATCTATTTGCCCCTACAATCGCACCTGCGCGAGCAGGGAAAGTAAAATTGCCGGACTTCCCTTGCGTGGCAGTAATGCTATTTGCATCACTGAAACAGTTGATGATGCTACCGCTATATAAATATCCGCAAATTCCACCTGTGGGTCCGACTCCTATGACATTACCATGGTTCAAGCAATCGGTGATGCTTCCTGCCATATCTATATTCCCCGCAATCCCTCCGACTGCGCGGAGATTGCCGCTCACCTCTCCACGGTTCACACATCGTGACATATCTCCATAAGTGCTTCCTACTATACCTCCTATATCTTGCCAAGAGCCTGATATTTTACCAAAATTGGTACAATCTTGTATTCTACATTTTATGTTACTTACCCATCCTGCAATTCCACCTATATTTGAGAATCCAAACAGATTGCACTCGTTCACGCAATTCAATATACTACCACCATTTCTTGTATCACCGATGCACCCGACAATCCCTCCTACATAAGTTCTTCCGGTTATTTCTCCGGACAGGGTGAGATTTTTGATGCATGCTTCGTTTCCTGCGACATATCCGAAAAATCCCTGATAATTTGATTTAGAATTATTTATATAAATACTGCTCAC
>CAZYEO010000092.1:0-9298 GCA_964646495.1 uncultured Muribaculaceae bacterium | reverse complement strand
TACACATACATAATCAACGAATTATACGACTTCACAAAATCTCATGGAATTGATTTAATAGGCTTGACATCAACCTCTAAAGATAATATAAATGAATGGAACGACCTATCAATGTCAGCATATCCCATGTATAATACTGATGACAGTACTTTAAAGCAAATTGCACGTGGGAATCCTGCCATTGTATATCTTAAAGATGGTAATATTGCTTGGAAACGCTCTCTACGTTCCATGTCTAACGAGGAAATGCTCAATCCATCAAATGACTTAGCACTTTTAGTCAATGAAATGGACGATTCTAAACAATTAGGATACATGAGTGCAACCTATATTTTATCACTTATTTTACTCCTTATAATAAACAGATCCCATAAAGTGATTAAAATTAAAGCTATTTGGCATAGAAAGAATAAAAAAATGGAGTAAATTTGCACTCTGATTATTCAAGTAAACATATATAATATAAAATATATCAAAAATGAGAAAGAATATTGTTGCAGGTAACTGGAAAATGAATACTACAGTTCCTGAAGGCGTTAAATTAGCCAAAGAAGTAAATGCTGCTCTTGCAAGCGAAACTCCTAATTGCGATGTTATAATTGCAGTTCCTTTCACTCACTTGACATCTATCAATGCTGTGATCGATGCCAATAAACTTGGATTGGGAGCAGAAAACTGTGCTGACCACACTCACGGAGCTTACACCGGCGAAATATCGGCATCTATGGTAGCCTCTACTGGAGCTAAATATGTGATTCTTGGTCACTCTGAACGTCGTCAATATTACGGTGAAACTGCTGCTACTCTTAAAGAAAAAACTGTATTAGCTCTTGCTAACGGACTTACACCTATCTTTTGTATCGGTGAAGTTCTTGAAGAAAGAGAAAACGGAACTTTCTTTGATGTAATTAAAGCTCAGATAGCAGATTCTATCTTTGACTTGTCGGCAGAAGATTTTAGCAAATTAATTCTTGCATACGAACCTGTATGGGCAATTGGAACAGGTAAAACCGCAACCGATGACCAAGCTGAAGAGATTCATGCTTTCATCCGCGGACTTATTGTAGAAAAATATGGCAAAGAAGTTGCAGAAAATACATCAATCCTTTATGGTGGTAGCTGCAAACCAAGTAATGCAAAAGATTTATTCTCAAAACCGAATGTTGATGGTGGCCTTATCGGTGGTGCTGCTCTTGATGCAGAATCATTCATGGGCATTGTGAACGCATTTTAAGGAAATTACATTCCTAATTATAAGGCTACAAGAATGATTTTTATTATTTTTGTAGCCTAATTTATAATTCAATATCCATGCTGAGAAGATTTTATATTTTTAGTTTCTTATCCATCCTTGCCGCAACCGCACATATATACGCAGCTAATACTCAGGATTCAACCATTGTGTCGCATATTCAAAAAGAATCGGCAGGAAGAGTAATGATTATTATGCCAAGTGGCTTAATGGAACGCTTAGTCCCTCGAGGAGAAGTAAGTACTGGAGAATCGGAAGACAAAACTTCTGGCTCACGCACAGCAGTGGGCTATCGCGTGCAGGTATTTACAGATAACAACCATCGTACAGCCAGAAATGAAGCGCAAATAAAAGAACGCAATATCGAGGCTCGTTTCCCAAAAGAAAAGACATATCTCTCATATAAAGCTCCAGCTTGGAGATTAAGAGTAGGAGATTTTCGCACTCACGAAGAGGCTGCTGATTTTCTGCGTCAGATTAAAGCAGTTTTTCCTGGGTATGCACGTGAAGCTACCATAGTGCGCGACCGCATCAATATTTATTAATTATGACCAATTCAAACGAAATATCCGGAGAATCTAAATCTAAAAGTCAAGAAGAATTGATTGAACGGATTGCCGAACACTATAAATGTATAATTGAGCTTATTGGAGAGGATCCTACAAGGGAGGGGTTACTCAAGACTCCTATGCGTGCTGCTAAAGCACTTATAGAATCTACCCAAGGGTATGCAAAAGATGGTGAACAGACAATTAAGGAAGCAATATTTGACTACGCAGGATCAAATATAATTATAGTGAAAGATATAGAATTTTATTCACTTTGTGAACATCATATTTTGCCATTCTTCGGAAGGGTATCTATAGGATATATACCCGACGGATCCATGGTGGGACTTAGTAAGCTCGCCCGAATAGTTGAAGTATATGCTCGTCGTTTACAAGTACAGGAACGAATGACTCATGAAATATGCCAATTATTATCAAAATTTTTATCAACAAAAGGAATAATTGTCGTGTGTGAAGCCGGGCATTTATGCATGAAAATGCGTGGTGTAGAGAAGCGCGAAAGCTCCACAGTTACAATGGAATACACTGGTGCATTCAATGATGTCGAGATGCGAAAGGAGTTCTTAAGCATGATATAGCAACAAATATTTACACTAATTTTTAAGCGCAACCTATTGCAAGATTCAAAAATACTTTCTATCTTTGCAATCGCAAAACAGAAACAAAAGGTAATAGAGATTACCACTAAAACGCGAAAATAGCTCAGTTGGTAGAGCATAACCTTGCCAAGGTTAGGGTCGCGGGTTCGAGTCCCGTTTTTCGCTCACTCAGTTGTCCGGGTGGTGGAATTGGTAGACACGCTACTTTGAGGGGGTAGTGGGCGTTCGCTCGTGTGAGTTCAAATCTCATCTCGGACACAATAAGATAAAGCTAACATTGCAACAAGCGATGTTAGCTTTTTTTATCCACAATCTATTTTTGAAATCAAATAAAGAATCTTCATATATATTTCAAATATATATGAAGATTCTTTATTGCTGCTGTAGTTAACTATAAACGATCGAGGACAGTCTGTACGAGGTCTTCAACCGCAGTTTTATAGTTTGGAGTAGCATCATTATTCATTCTATTGGCAATAATACAGCAAACTGTCATTGCTTTATGTCCCATTAATTTCGCCAATCCTTGCAATGCAGCACTTTCCATTTCGTAATTAGTGATTGGGCGCTCATGATAGCGGAATTTTTCAATCTTACTATTAAGAGCAGGATCAGCAAGAGGAAGTCTTATTTCTCGCCCTTGGGGCCCATAAAATCCATTAGCCGTAATTGTAAATCCATGAACCATATCATCTCTACCTATTCGTGTCACCAGTTCGGGGTCGGCATCAGCAACATAAGGTTTAGCCCATAATTGATTCCAATCAACAAATTCACAAAATTCTTTTTCAAATTCCAAATCGCATACGTCATTACGTCTTGCGTAAAAATTAAGACAACCATCAAATCCAATACCTTTGGTAGCTATTACAGGAGTTCCAATTCTCAATTCAGGTTGCAATCCACCTGATGTACCGATACGAATGATCTCTAATTGACGAAATGTATTTTTAACCTTTCTTGTTGCAAAATCCACATTAGCCAGTGCATCAAGTTCATTCATAACTATATCTATATTATCGGCTCCAATCCCATGAGATAAACACATTATTGGTTTCCCTTTATATGTGCCACCGATTGTATGGAATTCGCGGCTTGAAACCTCAAAATCGCGAGTATCAAAATATTTAGCAACCATACTTACTCTTCCTGGGTCACCAACTACTATTATTTTATCTGTCAATTGTTCCGGTTTAAGATGAAGATGGAATATCGATCCGTCCTCATTAATTATCATTTCTGATGGTGGAATGATTTTGTTATTATTCATGATGTCTATAATTATAAATTAATGCAAAGAGCAAATATAAGGAGTCTATACATAAATAACAAAGCAAACAGCATTTTATTTCATCAAAAATCCCGATTTTACATTTAAGTATGCTTTATAAAAGAGTATTATGCCAACGAATATTTTCCTCCAGGCAAAGAAAGGAGTACACCGTTAAATTCCATATCTACCAGTAAACTCAATAGCTGCGATATAGGCATGTTTAATAATGAGCACATGGTATTTACATGTAATTCGCTATGCGATGTCAATATATCTACTATTTTTTGCTCTTGTGATGATAACTTCGGAAATAGCTCTATTTGTAATGGAGACTTATAATTATGGCGCTCCCATCTCATAGACATAATAAGATCTTCAGCACATGTAATAAGTGATGCTGCATTGTGACGTATCAAGTTATTACACCCCTGAGAGAAAGTATCAGATGTACGCCCAGGAAGAGCAAACACATCTCTATCATAACTTGCTGCAATTCCGGCTGTAACCAAAGCGCCCCCCTTAACTCCTGATTCTACAACTACAAGACAATCGCATAGTGCTGCTACTATTCTATTTCGTGCCAAAAAATTTGATCTATGTATAGCATCTTGCGATAAATAATCAGTAAGAATCATCCCTCCGCTGTTGAGGATATCAATAGCAACCGAACGGTGTGGGGCAGGGTATATGGTATTGAGTCCATGGGCAAGTACAGCAACAGTAGGAAGATTGGCTGCAACAGCTTCTCGATGTGCAGCAATATCTATTCCATAAGCCAATCCACTCACTATTATAGTATCAGGATATTCTTGTGCAATATCTTTAATAAAAGTTTCACAAAAATGCTGTCCATAGGGAGTTGCATGACGCGTACCAACTACACTTATAATTTTTGCAGCATTTAGATCAGTCTTCCCTTTGGTAAAAAATATAATCGGAGCATCAGATGCATTTAAAAGTCTTACCGGAAAATCAGAATCGGTAAAGTAGTGAACGTCAATATTATTCTTATTTATAAATTCAATTTCACGATGTGCTTTATTTAGAATATCGGTGCGATATAATGATCCGAATATTTTATTTTTAGTATCAAGCATTCTCATCAGATCTTTTTCAGATAGAAGAAAAAAATCTTTTTCAGATGGTATTATGTCAAGAATCTTTTGAGCAAGGTCAGAATTCATTCCTTTGATCTTACCAAAAGCAATACGATATTCCATGGTAGATATATTTATTTGTGCAAAAATTGGCTAAATGCATTTTCTAAGGCTTCTCCTCTCGACAATTTGCCATTTTGAAGACAAACACAACTAACTACTGCTTTTACAACTTGCTCTCCTGTCAAAACATTGAATATATCTTGGTGAAATACAAATCTCACCCCCTTCATTTCCACCCATAATTTACTTATCATTGTGTCACCGCTTCTAAGGGGTGTTTTATATTCTATTTCTACTTTATTCAACACGGGTATTATGCCATTTTTCTGCATTTGATCAAATGATAAGCCTGCCCATTCACAAAATTCATGACGCGTGTGTTCCAAATAATGCAAATATATAGCATTATTTACTATCCCCTCACTATCAATTTCGTAATCACGCACCTTTATTTCAAGGTTATATATATATTTATTTTTATCCATAAATCATGTGAATGTAATAACAAAGTTACATAAATTTTGATAATTTCTCGCAGAGTAGTTACCTTTGATTAATAATTATATTTGGAAAATGAAAATATTAATAACCGTTATTATCCTTATAGCAAATTCCGCGATGGCACTTGGTTGTACTTCGGCAATTGTTTCGGGCAATCTTACAGCAAATGGAAGACCTATTTTATGGAAACATCGTGACACTTCAACTGCCGACAATGTGATAGACAGCATACCGGCATCTAATGGTAAATTTGGCTATGTGGCACTATTCAACGCTAACGATAAATTAAGAAAAGAGGCCTGGATTGGCTTTAATTCTCAAGGTTTTGCCATTATGAACACCCATTCCTACAATATCAAACGTGATACCATTACTGAAATGGATAAGGAGGGAATTCTTATGTCGGAAGCACTATCAATATGCAGGAATATTGATGACTTTGAAAATTTATTGAAAACTCATAAACGCCCGATGCGTGTAGAAGCTAATTTTGGAGTTATAGATGCAGAAGGAAATGGTGCTTATTTTGAAGTTAACAATACTGATTATGTGAAGTACGATATTAAAGATGCTCCTGATGGAGTTATTGTGCGCACAAACTATTCGCATAGTGGCATTGAAGAAAAAGGGAGTGGATATATTCGCGAATCGAGTGCTTGTTCATTATTAAGTCCATATATTAAGGCAAAAAATATAACCCCTGCTACTTTCACAGAATATATATCACGATCTTTTTTCAGTACAAAAGGTAATAGAGATTATTCTCTATCTAATAATATCACAATTTCCGATAAAGAATTCATACCTCGCCCCACATCTACAGCTACAATAGCAATTGAAGGTGTAAAAAAAGGTGAATCCCCTATGCTCACTACAATGTGGAGTGGAGTAGGGTACCCTCCATGTTGCGAAATATACCCTGTGTGGATAGGAGCGAATGGAATACCAAGTGGACTTCTTGCTGATCCCATAACAGGGCGTTCACCTCTATGCGATGAAGCAATCGCAAAGAAAAAAGAAATATACACGCATAAAAGCAGTGTTAATATCAATAAATTATACAACCGTAACGGCACCGGTTACAGCCAACAGGTAAAGGCAATAAATGCCGAAAATTACCGCAAAGGGTATGAAGAATTGGAACGTCGTCGTAAAGAATTACAGAAATAAATAATATGAGTGCAGCAATATTTACAGTGTTATTGTTGATTGTATCAAACATATTCATGACATTTGCATGGTATGGACACCTAAAACTACAAAACAGCGGAACAAGCGCCAACTGGCCTCTATATGTAGTAATATTATTCTCTTGGGGAATAGCTTTAGCAGAATACTCTTTTCAAGTACCGGCCAACCGTATTGGATATATTGGTAACGGCGGACCATTTACATTGATGCAGTTGAAAGTTATGCAAGAGGTAATAACCCTAATAATATTTACTATTTTCGCCAATTTCTTTTTCCAAGGAGAAACTCTTAAATGGAACCATATTGTAGCATTTTTGCTTCTTATTGGATCAGTATATTTTGTATTTCTTGACACTCCAAAATCATAATATGTTGTCATATAACATTTCGATAAAACCTTATTCGTTACCATCCTCAATATATATGAGTGTGCTATACCGAAATTTCATAATAAACTGGTGGTGGATAATTTTATTGCCAATTATTATAATATCTAGCTTATCGGCGTTTAATATAGCATTTATATTTGTCGCGTTAATGATTATTTTCATAATTATACCGATGATCATGTCATATGTATACATATGGCATGGACTTAAACCGGAAAGCCGCTATTCCATTCTTGAAAAGAAATTGGATATAACGGCAGATGGAATTCAATTGGATTTTGGTGACTGGAATCGCATGCTTGCGTGGTCTGATTTTAGAGGGTATAAAATAAAGCCATCAGGGTTACTTCTTATATTTAAATCCTCTAAATATTCTTTTTTTATCATTCCATTTTATGCGTTTGAGACAAAAGAAGATCTCCGAAACATGATGAAATTACTTAAATATCATTACGCTTCGGAGACAAAGAAATAGACTACATAGCATTTTGAATCATCTCTTTACTTGCTGTAATATACATTTCTACTCTTCTATTCTGGGCGCGCCCCTGAATAGTCGCATTAGAAGCTATGGGGTTGTCCCAACCTTTACCTACAGCTGATAATCTTGAAGCCGATACACCCTGAGAAATAAGATAATTACGAACAGCATCAGCACGTTCTTGCGACAATTGCATATTTATTCCATAAGTTCCCGTGTTATCGGTATATCCAATTATTGTCATATCGGTAGAGGGGTTTTGATTCAAGTTATATGCTATTCTTGATAAAGCAGCTTGAGCTGTAGCCGAGAGTTGAGCAGACCCAATATTAAATAATATAGCATCGCCCAATACCACTTTAATAGCATTTAGATTATTGCTGTCTTTCACACTTTCAATTATATATGTAGTATCACGTTGGGCAGCTAATTCTTTGACACTTGCCAACTCGCGCTCTAATTCTTCCTTTTGCTTATCCATTTTATATCCGATTGCAGCTCCCGTTCCTGCACCTAGGGCACTTCCAACCAATGCTCCTATCCAAGCACCTTTACCACCACCGATAAGTGCTCCGATACCCGTTCCGACAGCAGCACCCGCACCACCACCGATTATAGCGTTTTGTCCGGTTTGACTCATATTTTTGAAAGTACTACAACTTGATGGTATCATCAAAAATACACACATACTAACTATAGTAATATTTTTATTCCATTTCATAATAATATGTTTTAGTATCATATTTATAATGAAAAGATAACAAGGAGCCAAATTTTTGGTTCAATAGAAAAATGAGGCTTGCTCCTATTTTTCAAATAAAAAATATTGAATAGCCTTTGCATACAAAAAAAATAGTTGTAATTTTGCACTACCAAAATCACAATGTCCAGTGGTGTAATGGTAGCACTTCGGATTCTGGTTCCGCCTGTGAGGGTTCGAGTCCTTCCTGGACAACAAAATTAGGGTGTGTCAAAATTGACACACCCTAATTTTGTTTATATCCGATATTTATCTTATTGATCTTTTAGAGGCAGTGCTGATTTAATTTTAACAAAACTCTCGGCTATTGTAGAATCCATATCATGCCCATTTGTAGGGGGTAGAATAGGGGGGTGAATAGTAAGAATTATTTTCCCTGGTGTTATATTATATGAAGTTCGAGGAAGAACTTTAAATGAGCCGTCAATAGTAAGAGGTACTATAGGGAGATTAAAATCGAGAGCAAGTTTAAATGCACCACGTTTAAAATCTCTCATTTTTCCAGTCCATGTACGTGCTCCCTCAGGAAATACTACCAATGACATTCCGTTACGCAAACGTTTCTTTGCACTATCCATTGTGTGCTTTATTGCTGATGCCGATGATCTATCTACCATTATATGACCTGCACTCTTACACGCATATCCAACAAAAGGTATTTTTTCCAGGCTCTTCTTCATCATCCATTTAAAGTTATGATTTAAATATCCATACACGGTAAATATATCATAAGCTCCTTGATGATTGGCAACAAATACATAAGATATAGAGTGATCAATGTTTTCTCTACCGACTACCTTTACCCTCACAAACATTATTATGCAAAAAAGTCTTGACCATATTTTTGCCGGATAATAGCCCCACCAACGACTTCCTCCTACCATTGATCCTACTGCTGTAGTAATAGCAGTGAGAATAGTAGCTATAAACATTATCGGAATTGCAATCACCCATTGATATAT
Organism: uncultured Muribaculaceae bacterium; assembly: GCA_964646495.1. Classification (GTDB taxonomy): domain Bacteria; phylum Bacteroidota; class Bacteroidia; order Bacteroidales; family Muribaculaceae; genus HGM05232. The sequence goes on along the minus strand of CAZYEO010000092.1, from coordinate 161 downwards.
ACGGAAAATGTATATCATATTAAGATTTTGTTCTTGAGTTATACTTTGTGTTACAAAGATACAGCAAATGAGATAAATAACAAAGATTGAAACAATGTTTTCATCTTTGTTATTTCGGGTACTGTTTTATCTTTTCTAAAGATAGTTTAATTTGAAGTGGT
>CAZYEO010000091.1:0-9401 GCA_964646495.1 uncultured Muribaculaceae bacterium | reverse complement strand
TCCCATAACAAGGTTTTTTTATTTTTATATAACATTTATTGCACCCATTTATTTCGCATCGGGATAAGAAATTCTGGTGTGATATATGGTGCGCAATCGCTGAATAAATGTTTTCTTGATTAATTCTATATCTCGGAAGCTCAAAGGGGAATCTTTAAACATTCCCTCGTTCACTTGAGTGTCAATTATTTTATTGACCAATTGAGTTATGGCTTCGTCTGAAAAATCCTTTAAGCTCCGTGATGCAGCTTCTGTGGCATCAGCCATCATCAATATTGATGTTTCTTTAGTTTGTGGCGTAGGTCCGGGATATGTATATAAAGCCTCATCAACATTACCATTGGATTTATTGCTTGCTATTACATAGAAGTATTTTGCTTTTCCTTTGCCATGATGTTGGGTGATAAAGTCTTTTATTACTTGAGGTAATTTTGCTTTGTCAGCCATTTTTACCCCATCAGCGACATGGTTTATGACTATTCCGGCACTCTGTTCGGGCGAAAGTAGTTCATGAGGATTTACCCCTTGTTGATTCTCGGTGAAGAAAGCCGGATTATTTATCTTCCCAATGTCGTGATATAATGCTCCGGTACGCACGAGTTGAACATTGGCATTAATTTTTCGTGCAGCTTCGGCAGCGAGATTCGATACTTGTAGAGAGTGCTGGAATGTGCCGGGACATTTTTCGGATAGCTCACGAAGCAGAGAATTGTTTACATCTGAAAGTTCTACCAATGTGACATTGGAAATGAATCCGAACATTTTCTCTATGACGAAGATAAAAATGTATGTAAACGATAAGAGCATCGTGTTTATAAGGAAGTAGATATAGAAATGGTAGTTTATACCTTCTATATTCCCCTCTTTGATAATATCCAGAGCTGTGTAGGTGATGGCGTATGATATGAAAATCAATATTGCACATCTTATTAGTTGTCCTCGTTTGGATAATTCTTGTAAGGAGTCGATTGCAGCTACACCTGCCACGAATTGCAAGAATAGAAATTCGAGAGGGAATGTGGTGACCAGTGTACACATAAATATCTCTATGATATGTATGAATAGGGCTGTGCGCGAATCAAAGAAAATTGTGAAGATAATAGGGATAGCGGCGAATGGTATTATATAAATACCGTTTCTGAAATTCTCTGTCACCAAGAATGCGCACACTGTGAATATTGTGATCATGAGCATAAGAAAAGTCATCTTACGCATATCACTGAAAAATTTCCAGCGGAACATTCCAAGGAATATATATAGGATTGTAATTAGTATTATAATCACCAACACCTGTCCTACAATCGGATAATATGCACCCTTGCTGCTCATATTTCTTTCTGTCATCATGCTTTGATATGTTTTCAGAAGGGTATATGTTTGAGGAGTTACCACATTTCCGCGGTCTATTATACGTTCCCCTTTTTGCATTACACCAATTGGTGCAAGAGCTTTTTGTAGATATTCTTCGCGCATTTTGTTGGTAATAAGGGAGTCTACTACCACGTTTGGAACGAGAAATTCTGCTATTTTTATTTTTGAGATTATTTTTTGATACAATGAGTCCGATAAAATAGAATCCAATTTTTCGTATGCTCTTTTAGGGGATACCATATAAGTAGTGGGCTGTGGTGCAGCAGTATTTCCCGTAAGAATTTTTACTGATGGAAGATTCCCTTTTTCGATTTTTGCGTATGTTTCGCTGTCGATTATCCCCGAATTATATAAATGTGATACTTGTCCGATTATTCTGTATCTCAATTGTGTGGATGCTCCGGCTACTGTGAGACGAGCCGACAGATCATCGAGTTCATCACGTGTAATAGAGTTATCTATTCGATATATGTTATCGGCAACAAGGTTTATGCTGTCGGTTTTTAGTTTAATACTTATTGAATCAAGATTTATTGGAATGTCGAATGGAGCAGTAAGTAGGGCATACGACCATGGCTTGCCAAGAGAGAATTGATATGAAAACTTGTCGGAGCGAGGTAAAAAAAGTGATATAATTAACACTACTCCAGCAAATAGGAGTCCGCGTATAAGATTGTTTCTTGAAAAAATATTGGAACCTTTCATATCATAGTCGTTGATTAATCGTTAGCTCTTACTACGAATTTAACACCATTGCATTTCTTTAATTTCTGAATGAGTTTTGTTACTACTTTGGTATCGGTAACAAGCACCACAAGTATACATTCAAATACTCCATTTTCCCCTTCAATGTTTAGTTTTCTAATGTCGATTGAGAGCGTAGTAGATATAATTTGAATAATTTCTTGGAGTATTCCATGTCTATCGATACCTTCAATTTTTATTTTTGCAAGGAATTTATCTGAGTGATTAGACCAGTGGGTGGATAGTAACCTGCCCCCATAGCTACTCTTGAGTCGCATGGCAGTGGGGCAATTTAATTTGTGAACGATAACCTCGTTGTTATCATCGATATATCCCACTACATCATCTCCGGGGATTGGATGGCAACATTCGGCTATTTTGTAGTTGCTGACTCCATCTACTGTTTTTAATTCATAAGTTTCCTTAGGATTGATAAATGTAGTAGTAGTGGCTATTTTTTCTTTAGGACGCGATGTGGTAAATGGGTTTCTTAGAATTTTGGAAAGAATCCCTTCGTTGCGCTTCGCTATTGATTTCAGAAGATCATCGGAAATTGTTGTTTCTTTATTCCCCAGTATAAAATATAGATCCTCTCTGTTTTGGGCATGTATTGTACCCTGTATTTTGGTAAGTACTTCATTGGTGAGTGTGATGTTGTGCTTATCCAACAGAGCTTTAAACATCTCTTCCCCCTCTTTGATTATATCTCTCCGGTCTTTACGCAAAGCAGCGCGTAGTCGCGTTTTTCCTTTGGCAGTGGCAAGATAGTTCATCCACTCTTCTTGAGGTTGCTGGGAGTGCGAGGTGAGTACTTCAATTTGGTCGCCACTTTGCAGTTTATGGGATAGAGGTACTAATTTATGGTTTACCTTTCCGGCAATGCAGTGTGTGCCTATTTCGGAATGCAGATAAAAAGCGACATCGAGCACAGATGCGTTTTTGGGCAGAGTAATAAGTTCTCCTTTAGGAGTAAATACAATTATTTCTGATGAAAAAAGGTTTAATTTTATGGTATCTAAGAAATCAAGAGCATTAGGTTCAGGATTGTTGAGAATGTCTTCGATTGTTTTTAGCCAAGCTGCCAGCTCGGTCTCTTCTTCACCTTCGCCAATTTTATACCGCCAATGTGCAGCAAAACCGCGTTCTGCCATTTCATCCATGCGCCTGCTCCTTATTTGCACTTCAATCCAGTTTCCGTCTGGACCCATAACTGTGAGGTGAAGGGCACGGTATCCGTTAGCTTTCGGTGAGCTTATCCAGTCGCGCGTGCGGTCGGGGTGTAATTTATAAAGGTCGGTTATTTCTGAATATATATTCCAACAGATACGTTTTTCATCGGCTTCATTTTCGCAATCGAAAACGATTCTTGCAGCATAAAGATCATATACCTCCTCGAATGGTATATGCTTGGTTTCCATCTTATTCCATATTGAATATACCGATTTTATTCGAGCTTTCATCTCGTAATTCAACGATAACTTATCTAAGCGTTGCATTACGGGAGCAGCAAACTTATCGTAAACTTCACTACGTTTTTGAGCTGTTTCGTCGATTTGATTGCTGATGGTTCTATATGCTTCAGGGTGTTCATACTTAAAACTAAGATCTTCAAGCTCAGTTTTAATGGTGAACAGACCCAATCTGTGGGCAAGTGGAGCATATATGTATAAAGTTTCACCGGCAATTTTATATTGTTTGCTTGGGAGCATAGATCCCAATGTGCGCATATTATGCAGGCGGTCAGCCATTTTTATCAGAATCACTCGTATATCCTCAGCCATAGTGAGAAGTAGCTTGCGGAAATTTTCGGCTTGTGCAGAAGCTTTATCTCCAAATATCCCCCCCGAAATCTTTGTGAGACCATTCACGAGCGATGCTATTTTCTTGCCGAATTGCGATTCAAGATCTTCGACGGTATACTCCGTATCTTCGACTACATCATGTAGCAGAGCTGCGCATATTGATGTGGAACCGAGCCCAATTTCTTGGCTTACAATGCGCGCCACAGCAATAGGGTGAAGAATATATGGCTCTCCCGATCTGCGTTTGATTCCCTTGTGTGCCTCCTTAGCGAAATTATAGGCACGTTTTATTATATCAACCTTTTTGCGGTGATTGCTGGCAAGATAACCGTTGAGTAATTCCTCAAAACGAGATTCTACAAGTTGATTTTCCTCATCGGGAGTGAGTTTATATTTTTTCATGTAGTTACATTAATAGGCATATCGATACAATTTGGTATCGGTTGTCATAAAATAGTTCTTTATTAAAAGACAAACATAACAAAATAAAATGAAAATTTGGCAGAATTGCTGTCAAAATAATATTGTTGCAGAGAAAAAACAGAGGATATATATACTATTGTAATTGAGATAGAGCATGCTTTGCCGCTTGTTGTTGTGATTCTTTCTTTGAAGAGCCTTTACCAAAGGTTACTATCTTGCCATCCTCTATTGTGAGGCATGTAGAAAAACCGGATAAACGTCCCTCTTTTTTTTCTATTTCTGATGTGTCAAATACTATCGAACATTTGTTTTTTTGAGTCCATTCGATAATTTGTGATTTGTAATTTGTGTTTTTCTCGGCGATAATATCCAGATTTGTGCTTATAATGTGGGTGAGAATAAACTGTTTCGTTACTCTGTAACCTTTATCGAGATATATTGCACCTATTAGAGCTTCAACGGCGTTCCCATATATAAATGAATGAGGGGGAAAATCCTGATTAGAGGTTGTGAGTAATTTAGGAATATTGAGTTTTCTTGCAACTTTATTTAGAGCATCTCTTTGTACTATTTTTGCTCTGATTGTGGTAAGGAATCCTTCGGATGATTCAGGAAAATGTTTGAAAACAATGTCGGCAACTGTAGCGTCAAGAATTGCATCTCCAAGAAATTCAAGGCGTTCATTGTTTATTTGATTTCCGTTTTTATTGGTGTGTTGAGCCGAGGAGTGCAACATAGCCTCCTGATATAGGGAAATATCAGATGGATAGAACCCCAATGTTTCATAAAATAAAGAATAAAGCTCCTTATTTCGAGAGAAAAGGAGCTTTATTGATGTTATAAAATTGTTAAGCACTGATTATAAGATTTATTCAGTATATTTCTTAACTATTATACTTGCATTGTGACCCCCAAAACCAAATGTATTGGATAGCGCAGCATTAACTGTGCGTTTTTGGGCTTTATTGAACGTGAAGTTCAAATTAGGATCAATGTTTTCATCGTCATCACCCTCTTCGTGATTGATAGTTGGTGGTACGATGTCGTGCATTATTGCTTTCACACAAAATAGTGCTTCTAATGCTCCCGTAGCACCAAGAAGGTGTCCGGTCATTGATTTTGTTGAACTAAGATTCAGGTCATAAGCATGCTTTCCGAAAACATCTAATATGGCTTTAGCCTCCGAGATGTCGCCAACGGGAGTAGATGTGCCGTGTAAATTGACATAGTCAATTTCTTCAGGTTTCATTTCCGCGTCTTTTAAAGCATTTTCCATTACCAAGCGAGCGCCAAGACCTTCGGGGTGAGTGGCTGTGATATGATAAGCATCAGCCGACATTCCACCACCGACTACTTCGGCATATATTTTAGCCCCGCGAGCTAATGCGTGTTCGAGCTCTTCTAACACAAGACAGGCTGATCCTTCACCCATAACAAATCCGTCGCGAGAGCCACTGAATGGTCTCGAAGCTGTTTCCGGAGAATCGTTGCGGGTAGATATTGCGTGCATAGCATTGAAACCTCCTACACCGGCAGGGAATATTGCAGCTTCGGCACCACCGGTGACGATAGCATCTGCCATGCCCAATCGTATGTAGTTGAAAGCATCGATAATCGCATTCGTAGATGAAGCACATGCCGAAACAGTGGCAAAGTTAGGACCATGAAATCCGTGCATTATTGAAATGTGACCGGCAGCTATGTCGGCAATCATTTTAGGAATGAAAAACGGATTGAATTTAGGACCTGATTCTACGTTTTTTGCATAATATCCTGCTTCTTCTTCAAAGGTGTGAATACCTCCGATACCTGCAGCAAACACTACTCCAATACGAGTTTTGTCTACTGATTCGGCGTCAATGTTAGATTCTTTAATTGCCTGCTCCGCTGCAACTATAGCAAATTGAGCATAAAGGTCAAATTTGCGTAATTCTTTGCGATCGAAGAAGTCATTTGCATTAAAGTCTTTGACTTCGCATGCAAATTGAGTCTTGAATTTAGAAGCGTCGAAATGGGTAATAGGGCCAGCACCGCTCACGCCATTGAGAGCGTTGTTCCAAGTAGTTGGAACATCGTTTCCGATGGGCGTAATAGCTCCAAGACCTGTTACTACGACTCTTTTTAATTTCATGTGTTTAAAAAAGAAATGGGGATTTATTTATTATTTGTTTGCTTCGATGTAGCTGATAGCATCTCCTACAGTTTGGATAGTTTCAGCTTTATCATCTGGAATCGTAATGTCGAATTCTTTTTCAAATTCCATGATAAGCTCTACTGTATCAAGAGAATCAGCTCCAAGATCTTGAGCAAATGTAGCTTCTGGTTTTACTTCTGATTCGTTTACGCCAAGTTTGTCAACAATTATTGCGTTTACTCTTTCTGCAATTTCAGACATAATGATAATTTTTTAAAAATTAGTTATTAATAAATTTCAAGTTTTTTTTTGCTTGGCAAAGTAAGCAATAAATATTTGAATATGAAAAGAAAAGCCCAAAGAAAATGAAAAATTCTGCACAAATTGGGTCTAAGTGTGCATAAAACATGGATAGCATTGCCATAATTACAGATTTTTTTCTGTAATAAAATATTATAACATTGTAATAAATCTATATTTTTATGGGTGCAAATGATGAAAAATCATCAAAATAATGATTAAATTCCCACATGGCTCAAATAAAAGATGATTTGAGCCGTGCGGGAATCAATAATATGGCAATAATTTATCTCATGGTAATGCGCATGTGTGCTTGCGGATAGCGCAGAGTGAGGCAACTTGCTTCGGTAAGTACGAGGGCATCGGTGTTGCGAATCCCAGCGGCTTTCATGTCGATTGCTTCCGAGTTGAAAGGGAGGTGGCTATATTTTTGAATATATTCGGGGTCGATAACCATTCCACTGTCGCTCATTCCACATTCGTCGAATACTTCAGATAGCAAAACATAGAATTTACCGAATTTCGAGCGTATCTCACTAAAGTCGATACCCCATTTCACCACATCTTCGCCTGCACTTGCTATTTTAGTGATTTCAAGTTTGTTGATGCGTCCTATAAGGTTTGATCCTCCGATGAGTATTTTTCGTTTGTTGCCTGCATTGCCTGTGAAGGCTCGCTTCATCATATCGATTAATGTATCTTGTGTGAATGTGGTTTCGGGGTATTGAAAGGATTTCCCTGCTTGAAACCATATTCCGCCGGTGAGATATACATATTCTTTCTTCTTGAAATCATAAATGCGTCTACGCTCTCCGAAAAGAAAATTTTTCTCCATCCCCAGACGCATATCATAGATAGCAGCTTCTTCCTGATCCGAGAAGTTCCAACCGACTTCTTTATTTGCAATTTTTTGAAGGGTGCTCTGTTCTATTTGCATCTTAAATATTTGGCAATAATTTTGAGCCTTTACGGGAAGAGCTTCAAATTGTGATGTTTGAACATCGAGTTCGGTTGCAGCGCGCCCCATGCGTATTAATATGGTTCCTCCCGACAACCCCGGTACGCAATTAGGCATTTCACCAATTTTCACCCCATTTACTGCGATTACTTGAAGATTTCCGGTATTTTCCTCTTTTGCCACTACATACAATACCAGATCCCGATCGGATAATGTGATTCCATCCTCTTCATATCCTTGTACACCTTGTACCAAAATAGTTTCCGACACTTCAAACATATCATTGTTGCTTGTTGATATTATGGGTCGTTGAGCTGCCTGGGTGATGTTGGAGGCTGTAGGTTCATCGTAATCGTCGGCGAGTTCGGCTGTGGTGGGCTTCGTATCAACAGAATAGTAATCAACAATCATACTTCCGACACGTTTGGCTGGAGCCCAACGCGAAAGTTGATCGATTGGTGTAGACATAGGGCGAATCTTTACTATGCGTTGATCTATTTCATTGAGGAGAATTTCGGTTTCATCGCGAGAGATGTCGGTGGTGAGAGGTCCTCCTACTACATGTTTACCTCCGGCTATCCCTGTAACTAATGCCATAGCCAAGGAGGAGTCGGAATTTCCATACAAGATGCTAAGAATGATTGTAAGTATAAGAATAAGAAAAGATGTGACAGTTATTATTCCGGTTTCGGAAAATATCCATTCAGTGAATCTGCGTAATGTGAAATTTGATTGTGTGTTCATACTTTAAATTGGGTTTTTGTGTAAATAATAAAAATGTTTTTCAATGGTATAAGAGAAAGATTAGTCCCAAATACTGCGTCGCGGAGAATCGAGCAGGGTAGTATAGCGGGCTCTTTGGGGTTGAGGAGGGGTTTCGCTGAATAGAATTTCGGCATCACGTTTGATTATTTCAATCTGTTCGTTGCGTCCCTTTATGTAAGCTTTTTGTTCGGCTTCCGCTATCTGTATATCATATAATACACCGCGACATAGGGTATTGAGCATTTCGGGCGTTAAGGATGATAATGAGGATGAGTCGATGAGCATCGAAAGTTGTTGCTCTACATCCCCCAGCAGTTCATGCTCTACATTTAACTCACTTAATTGAGATGCAATATAATCACTGTCGATTTTTGGAGGTTTTGTAGATGTGGGAAAAATTCGTTGAGCAACTTGGTCAATTGGATCACCTGCAATAACATCTGCTACGAAGCGGCACATTCGTGCATCGTGGAGCATGGTGTCAATCAGATCGTTTCGATCTATTTGAGGTAGAGTCTCATTCATTTCATTTGAATTGGTGCAACTTTCGGGAGTGCCTTTTTGTTGCAGCTCAGAAGTGTTTTCTATTATTATTTCTTCTTGTTCCATATTTGTGAAATTAGTGTGTTTTAATGTATTGCAAAGTTATGGGTAGATTATGCCGATAAATAGTGAAAAAAGGACAATATGGTTAAAATAGAGATGTTCATTGTGTCAAAATTGAGGAATTTGGATTACTTTTGGGGTATGAAAAAAACATTGATAATATATAAAGGAGTGTGCCGCGCTTTGTTTATCTCATTGATTGCAAGTGTGATGTGTATGGCAAGTTGTTCTGGAAAAACGAAATCTGAAAAACCGACATATGTAGATACTGATGTGAAAAAAGAGATTATGGATTTCA
>CAZYEO010000090.1:0-9418 GCA_964646495.1 uncultured Muribaculaceae bacterium | reverse complement strand
GTCGGGGTGAGAAGACTCGAACTTCCGGCCTCCACGTCCCGAACGTGGCGCGCTACCAACTGTGCTACACCCCGAAGTGCGCATTGCGAGTGCAAATTTAGAAATTAAAACCTTATTGATAAAATTATTTTGAATAAAAAAGTGACTTTTATTCAAAATATAAAAGCCACTCGTTGTATATCAATTATTTATTACGAAATGATAGTTACTTAATACCAAGCGATCGCCCTAATCCTAAATAGGAAACTGTAAATCCGATTTGACATCCATTGATATGCGGATTAGCCTTTGAAAATACTGCTCTTCCTATAAATGGAGTCAAACGAATAGAAGAGATATACTGCTCACGTTGTCCTCCGAATAAGAAAGGAGACTTTGATACCGATGTGTGGAAATGATAATCAAAATCAATTCCGGCATACCAGTTAAAGTTACTCATATCGAGAGATTCGATATTTTTTACAACCTTTTCATCATTTTCTATCTCATAATTTGCAGTGTTCCAGGCATAACTGCTCCAATATCCACCTATTTGCGGAGTAATGGAAAAATACTTACCATCATACACCGTATATCCGAGTGCTACGGAAATAGCAAGATAATTTGCATATTTACTTTTAGCCTCTTGATTTACAACACCCATGATATTTTTATTTTTTATTTCCGGCTGTCCGTATGAAATATCGGTTTTTAGCTTCAGCCTATTCCACCCCACTTGCAGCCCTGCAGTGAACGACCACGATCCTGAGAATGCTTTATTTATATCACTTAAAGGAATTACAGCACCGGTTCCAATAAAGAACCCATAAGAAAATGCATTGGGGAATATCTCCGGAACAGGAGGGAGGGATGTTTCATCAAGGATTTTTCGAGCATAATACTCAAATTCTTGAAGTTTATGTTCATCTGTACCGTTTTTTGTTTGTAACGCTATTGATTCTATCTGGTCTTCATACTGCCCGATGTAGTATTTCACGCGTTCATCCGATTGCAACCCGGTCATACCTGAGTTTAAATCATTCTGAAGACGACGACGGTAAACTTCCAATAAATCAAATTGGAGTTGATGGTAACGCAAACGCTGATCGGTGCGTTGCATAGAATCGGCAAAAGATCTGTCACAATCTACTTTAGCTGTAGCCTCAAGGCTTATCCTTGACTTTCCATCTACATAACTTTGGTCGGGCGTTATAGAGAGTATTCCTTTTAGAAATGATGGCACTCCGGGTATTACAGTAACACCCTTAAAGTCATCCCATTTCAACTCGCCTTCACTCCACGATTTTGTAGTGTTGGCAAAGATATTAAATGGTAGTAGCAATAAAAGTGTGATGATGATATGTTTCATATTTGAAATGAATTTACAATTTTATTTCAATCCTTCTAAGATACGTTTCAGCACCACTTGTGCCGATATTTCTCTATTTGCTGCTTCGGGTATTACAATAGATTGAGGAGATTCTATTACATCATCACTCACTATCATATTGCGTCTTACAGGCAAACAATGCATAAAATAAGCATTATTTGTGAGTGCCATTTTCTCGGCTGTAACAGTCCAATCACGATCTTGGCTCAGTACTTTGCCATAATTGGGATCTTCGTATGCCGCCCAATTCTTGGCATATACAAAATCAGCCCCTGCAAGAGCTTTATCCTGATCATACTCTACGGTTGCATCACCCACAAATTTAGAATCAAGTTCGTAGCCATGAGGATGTGTAATCACAAATTCGTAATCTGCTTTATTCATCCATTCTGCAAATGAATTGGGCACAGCTTGTGGCAATGCTTTCGGATGTGGAGCCCAAGTAAGAACTACTTTCGGACGATCTTTCTTTTTATATTCTTCTATTGTAATGAGATCTGCAAAGCTTTGCAAAGGATGACGCGTAGCTGCTTCCATACTGAAAACAGGACGTCCGGAATGCTCTATAAACTGATTGATAATTTTTTCTTCATAATCATCTTTCTTGTTTTCAAAGCGTGCAAATGAACGAACTCCAATTATGTCGCAGTAGCAACCCATCACAGGGATAGCTTCAAGTATATGTTCGGGACAATCACCATCCATTATCACCCCTCTCTCTGTTTCCAATTTCCACGCTCCTTGATTCACATCGAGCACTATTGTGTTCATCCCAAGATTCATAGCAGCTTTTTGTGTGCTTAAGCGTGTGCGCAAAGAGGAATTGAAGAATATCATCAATAAAGTGCGATTCTCTCCGAGGTGCTTATATCCATATCTATTGGATTTAACTTCAAGTGCTTCTTTTACTGCCTCTTTAAGATCTCCTATATCATCAACTTTAGTAAAATTTCTCATAATCATTATTTTGGGTACAAGTTACGACTTTTTGATTTACAATTATCACTAAATATGGCAAAACTAACTTTTTTTATCATCAGTTTCGGGTTTGCCCATCACCAATTATAATATATTTATATGTAGTTATCTCCTTTAATGCCATCGGACCGCGAGCATGGAGCTTCTGGGTAGAAATTCCAATCTCGGCTCCAAGACCGAATTGTGCTCCATCGGTAAATGCAGTAGAAACATTGGTATATACACAAGCGGCATCAATCTCTTCGACAAAACGCTTGCATGCTTCTTCACTTTCTGCCAATATACATTCGCTATGCTTTGACGAATAAAGCGTAATGTGATCAATGGCTTCAGTAATGTCTCTCACGGTTTTCACCGACATTTTATAATCGAGATATTCATGACCCCAACTTTCATCGGTGGCTTTTTCGAGTAACGGATACTTACCATTCAATTCAAAATATGCGATTTCATCGGCATAAATAATCACATTTTTATCGGCAAGCGGAGCAACCAACTCAGCAAGATCACCCAATCTTGACTGATCGATCAGCAACGAATCAAGAGCATTACACACACTCACGCGCCTCGTTTTTGCATTGAATACAATTCGTTTACCCTTATCTATATCTCCCGATTCATGAAAGTATGTATGGCATATTCCTGCTCCGGTTTCGATTACAGGCACGCGAGAGTTATCTCTCACAAACTTTATTAGCCCTTGACTTCCACGAGGAATTATAAGATCTACTTTGCCCACCGCATTGAGCATTGCCGAGGTAGCATCATGGGAAGCAGGTAGGAGAATTGCGCAATTCACATCAAACCCTTCTGCTTCTAATACATCTCTGATAATTTTTATTATTGCTGTATTGGAATTGTGGGCATCTGCGCTCCCTTTAAGGATTGAAGCATTACCACTTTTTAGACACAATCCGAATACATCAAATGTGACATTGGGGCGAGCTTCATAAATTATTCCTATCACACCAAACGGTACTGATACTTTCCGGATTATCATACCATTTGGTCGTTTATCTTCACTAATTATATGATTGAGCGGAGTTGGAAGATTTGCCACATTGCGCATATCGGCAGCTATATCGGCTATTCTACCTTCTGTGAGTTTCAGCCTATCATATTTAGGGTTATTAATATCCATTTTAGCCAAATCGAGAGCATTGGCAGCCAATATATCTGATACTCGCTTTTGAGCTTCGTCGGCAACTCGATTCAGTACCCTGTTGATTGCGCTCTCACTTTTTAGATTCAAACTACGAGAGGCTCTAAGGGCATCATCAAAGACCTTATTTATTTCAATTCCTTCCATGACTCAGGATAATTATCAGGTTTTAAAGTATAAAGATAATGCTTTTTTACAATAAAATATTTCAACCGGAAAAGAATACATCACAAAACCAATAAATATGCCTTATACAACATAAGTATATCGGAATTTATACCACCTTTTTATTTTTTCCAATCTGGATAAAGCTCCTTGAGTGGGGTGAGAAAAAACACTCGATCTTCTATGTGTGGATGTGGCAATGTGAGCTGAGGCGTTTCCATTACTATGTCATCAATAACCATTATGTCAATATCAATCAAGCGGTCGGCATACGATCCATCGGCATTTCTATGTCCGGCAGTGCCCAGTTCTTGCTCAATACTCTTTACTTTTTGCAACAATTCAATGGGAGAACAAGTTATTTCTACTGCTATGGCAATATTAAGAAATCTGTTTTGCGATTCAAATCCCCACGCGTCACTTTCCATAATTAAAGACCTGCGACATCTTACATTAAGATTATTCTCAATTGCACAGATTGCTCGCTCGATGTTGGCATGCTTATCACCTAAATTTGTTCCGATATTCAAGTATGCAGTGGACATATTGATATTTTATATTGAAAGAGAGACGGGGCTATGCGCTCCGTCTCTCTTATATCATTAAACTTAATTATATTATAAAGTTTTGCGCACTTCTACCTCTTCAAATGCTTCGATAAAGTCGCCCTCTTTAATGTCGTTATATCCGGCAATATTGAGTCCGCAATCGTAGCCCGAAGTTACCTCCTTCACATCATCCTTGAATCTCTTCAGTGACCCGAGTTCTCCGGTGTATTTCACTATACCGTCGCGGATAAGGCGTATCTTGCAGTTGCGTTTGATTTTTCCTTCGCGCACAATAGCACCGGCAATAGTTCCGACTTTGGATATGTGATATGTTTGAAGTACTTCCGCACTACCCAATATCTCCTCTTTGATTTCAGGAGCAAGCATACCCTCCATAGCCGATTTCACCTCTTCGATAGCAGCGTAGATGATAGAATATAGACGAATATCCACACCCTCTTTTTCTGCAAGTCGCTTAGCAGCAACCGAAGGACGCACTTGGAACCCGATGATAATAGCATCGGAAGCCGCTGCAAGAGTCACATCCGATTCGCTTATCGCACCAACTGCTTTGTGAAGTACATTTACTTGTATTTCGGGGGTTGTAAGTTTTATTAATGAGTCGCTTAATGCTTCTATCGAACCATCCACGTCACCCTTAACGATTATATTAAGCTCCTTGAAGTTACCGATGGCACGACGGCGTCCGATCTCTTCGAGTGTGAGGTGAGTTTGAGTTCTGATTCCAAGTTCGCGTTGCAATTGCTCACGTTTCGTTGCTATTTCACGCGCTTCTTGATCGGTATCCATCACATTGAATCTGTCACCTGCTGTCGGAGCTCCATTAAGTCCCAATATAAGAGCAGGAGCAGAAGGTCCGGCTTCTTTGATGCGTTGATTACGCTCATTGAACATTGCCTTAACCTTTCCGAAATGTGTACCTGCAAGCAGAATATCACCTACATGAAGTGTTCCGCTCTCCACAAGAACAGTAGCAATATATCCACGACCCTTATCGAGCGAAGATTCTATTACCGATCCGGTAGCTCTACGATTTGGATTTGCTTTAAGATCGAGCATTTCTGCTTCGAGAAGCACTTTATCCATCAATTCATTGACACCCAATCCTTTTTTAGCTGATATTTCTTGTGATTGGTATTTTCCGCCCCAATCTTCCACAAGATAATTCATTGCAGCAAGCTCTTCCTTTATTTTTTCAGGATTGGCTGCCGGTTTATCTATTTTATTGATAGCAAATATTATCGGCACACCTGCTGCCGAGGCATGATTGATAGCCTCAATAGTCTGTGGCATCACATTATCATCGGCTGCAACTATAATAATTACAATGTCGGTAACTTTTGCTCCACGGGCACGCATTGCAGTAAATGCTTCGTGACCGGGGGTGTCGAGGAATGTAATACGACGACCATCGCTCATTTTCACATTATAAGCCCCAATATGCTGGGTAATACCTCCGGCTTCACCGGCAATTACGTTTGCACTTCGTATGTAATCGAGCAATGAGGTTTTACCGTGGTCTACGTGACCCATCACCGTGACAATAGGTGGACGTGGCATGAGGTCTTCTTCCGAATCTACATCGGCATCAATAGCTTCTACCACCTCTGCACTTACATATTCGGTTTGATAACCGAATTCTTCGGCAACAATATTGATGGTTTCAGCATCGAGACGTTGATTTATCGACACCATCACACCAATACTCATACATGTGGCAATAACGTTATTGATAGGCACTTCCATCATCACAGCCAAGTCATTGGCGGTAACAAACTCGGTGAGCTTGAGTATTTTGCTTTCAGCTGCTTCGAGTTCTGCAGCCTCACGCTCGCTACGATTGAAAGCTTCACGTTTTTCCTTACGCCATTTTGTACCCTTCTTTTGTGTTTTTGATGTGAGACGAGCTAAAGTTTCTTTTACTTGTTTCTGTACATCCTCTTCACTTACTTCGGGCTTGAATGGACGGCGATTGTTGTTGCCATTGTTGTTATTGTTGCGCGGTCCACGGTTAGCATTATTATTGCCACCTTGACCACCACCTTGACGAGGTCCGCGATTTGCGTTATTATTATTGTTTTGAGGAGCACCTCCACCCGAACGAGGATTCTGCCCGGCTGGATGCTGGTTTTTTCCTTGTATCTGGTTAGCGCTCTTTTCAATATCTATCTTTTCCGAACCAATACGTTTTCTTTTGGTACGGTTAGCATTATTTGCGTTTTGAGCACCACCGCCATTTGAATTAGCAGGATTTGAAGAAACTTGTTTCGACTTTTCCTTTGCTATTCTTTCAGAACGACGTTCCTCTTTGGTTTTCTTTTTAGGGCGTGTCTGCTGATTGATAGCTGACAAGTCAATCTTACCCACAACATTAATTGTAGGAGTAGCTGCCGGACGGCTCATTGTAAATATTTCCGGACCGTTATCTTTTGGTGCTACCTCTTGCTTAGGAGCTTGTACTACTGGCTTCACCGGTTCTTGAGCTTTAGGGGGTTCAACCTTGGGGGTTTGTATTTCCGGTTTTTTCACTTCCGGCATTACCGGTTTCACCTCTACTTTCGGAGCCACAGGTTTTGGGGCAACCGGTTGTACAGGAGTAGCCGGCACAACTTTCGGAGCATCCTCTTTTTTAGGTGCTACCGGTTGCGGAGTTTCTTTTTTCACTTCTATCGGCTGTGCCTTTGGTTCCTCTTTAGGTTTTTCCGCAGGTTTGGGCTGTTGATGTTTCTTACCTATAACATCGAGATCAATCTTACCGATTACTTTTGGGGTATTCACATGCTCTACAACAGTCTTAATCTCATCAACTGTTTCAACCTCTGGTTTAGCCGGTTCAGCTATAGGAGTGGGCTTTACTTTCTCTTTTTGACGCTCGGACGAAAACATTTCCGACTTGATCTTTTCGTTCATGTCGCTTTTGAATTCGCTAACAAGCATATTATAATGCTCGTCTTCAATCCGGGCATTTGGTCCAGAGTCTACGGTAATATTCTTCTTGTTGAGGAAGTCTATCAACGTTTGGGTTCCCACGTTTAAGTCTTTAGCTGCTTTACTTATCTTTATTGGCATATATTGTAATAAGTTGTTTTTTTATTGATGGATTAATCGTATTGCCGAATCAAATTATACCTACTGTATTGGAGATATATTAGTCGTCAAATTCAGCACTTAGTATCTTAATGATATCATCAACCATTCCCTCTTCAAGGTCGGCTTTTTCTATCAATGTTTCACGTGGAGTGCTCAATACACTCTTCGCGGTTGCACATCCCATATTCTTAAGAGCTTCGATAATCCAAGGATCAATTTCATCCTTGAACTCTTCGAGGTAGATATCCTCCTCGCCCGATTCTTCAAGATCACGATATACATCTATTTCGTATCCGGTGAGCATAGTAGCAAGTTTTATATTCAACCCACCTTTACCAATTGCTAAGGATACTTCTTCGGGACGCAAGAATACTTCAGCACGTTTTTCCTCTTCGTTTAGACGTATCGAAGAAATTTTCGCAGGGCTTAGCGCACGCTGTATAAACAATTGCGGATTGTTAGTGAACGGTATCACATCAATGTTCTCGTTGCGAAGCTCACGCACAATACCATGTATTCTGGCTCCTTTTACACCTACGCAGGCTCCTACAGGATCGATACGATCATCGTAAGATTCCACGGCTATTTTTGCGCGTTCTCCCGGTACGCGGGCAACGGCTTTTATTAATATAAGCCCATCATGTATTTCGGGCACTTCAAGCTCAAACAGACGACGCAAGAATGCTTCACTTGTACGTGACACCGTAATCTTTGGGTTGTTATTTTTGTTGTCTACATTGCTCACCACGGCACGCACTGTATCTCCTTTACGGTAGAAATCGGAAGGTATCTGCTGGTCTTTTGGTAAAAGTAATTCGTTTTTGTCGTCATCGAGCAACAGAATTTCTTTTTTCCATAACTGATACACTTCTCCGGTGATAAGCTCTCCCTCCATCTCCTTAAACTTGGAGAATAGGGCATCTTTTTGCAAGTCAAGAATCTTAGAGGCAAGAGTTTGTCGTAGGTTAAGAATGGCACGACGACCGAATTTAGCAAATTCGATTCTTTTAATATGCTCTTCTCCTACTTCACAATCGGGATCGGGATCATCGGGGTCGTTGTGAGCATCAGTAAGTCCGATCTGTTTATTCGGATCTTCAACTTCACCATCCGGCACCACCAATAGATTCTGATAAATCTCGCAGTCGCCCTTGTCAGGATTCATAATAACGTCAAAGTTTTCGTCAGTGCCAAACATTTTAGCCAGCACGCTACGAAACGACTCTTCCAAGACGCTTATCATTGTGGTTTTATCGATATTTTTCAGCTCTTTAAATTCTGAAAATCTATCAACCATATCGATTGTTTCCTCTTTCTTTGCCATAGTTTACTTAAACTGCATTAGATATTTTGTATATTTAATTTCATCGTAGTTATAGGTTTCTTCCTCCTCTACCACAGTAGGACGTTTTGCGCCTTCGAGTTTCACCTTTTTAGTCACAACTATTGTGAATCCACTATCGGTTACATCTTTGAGCACACCTTTCGTTTTTATACCGTTGCGAGTGAGAACTTCCACTTCATTGCCCACATTTTTATCGTATTGAGCTTTCACTTTAAATGGTGATGTTAGCCCAGCGGACCCTACTTCAAGCTCATAATCCTCTACATCGCGATCGAAATTTTGCTCGATATGGCGCGAGAGTGTTATGCAGTCGTCGATTTGTACACCGTTAAGGCTATCTACTTCCACCGTAATGCTATTGTCTGCTGATATAATAACATCGACCAGAAAAAGGTCGGTTCCATCTATACCCGAATCTATAACACTGAGCAACTCTTTTTTATCTATCATAAACGAATTTTATATGTGAAGATAAATGTTTTTGATAAAAAAATGAGGGAGCGCCTGCCCCCTCCATTCCCTTCAATTCTTTGCAAATATAGTATATATTAATGAATATCCCAAATTTTGCTCCTTTTTTATAGCTTTTGTCTCAGCAAATATCATATATTTATATTTATTTTAAACTTATTAATCCTTGTAAAGTTAGTATAAATTACTGTATCGAACAATTATTGATATAGGGTTGTTAATTTATTCATAATTGAAGTAATAACACACAATAAAAATAAACCAGCAAC
>CAZYEO010000089.1:0-9636 GCA_964646495.1 uncultured Muribaculaceae bacterium | reverse complement strand
TACAACGGCAGCGGTTGCGCTAACTCGTCCGCCACGTTTTAAGAACATTAAATCATCAACTGTAAACCAGTGGCAAAGATTTAAACGATTATCTTCCACCCATTTTGCAACTTCTTCAAGGCTTTTGCCCTCATTATGCAGCATTGCAGCGTGATAAAGCAGCAAGCCTTCACCCATGCTTGCAGACAAAGAGTCTACAATAACAAATTTGCGTTCGGGATATTTTTCCCATAAACAATACAAATCACACAAAATACAATTACAATGAAAGATTATTTAGTAGATAATAATGGATATTACGGCGATTTTGGAGGTGCATATATCCCCGAAATATTATATCAATGCGTTGAGAACTTGAAAAACAATTATCTCGAAATCATTAAAAGTGAGGATTTCCAAAAAGAATTTAATTCGCTTCTCCACGATTATGTGGGTCGCCCATCACCATTATATCTTGCCAATCGGCTCTCGGAGAAATATGGATGTAAAATATATCTCAAACGTGAAGATTTAAACCACACCGGAGCTCATAAGATAAATAATACCATCGGACAGATTCTAATCGCGAAACGCCTTGGTAAAACCAAAATAATTGCCGAAACCGGAGCCGGACAACATGGTGTAGCCACTGCCACTGTGTGCGCACTAATGGGGATGAAATGTATTATATACATGGGGAAAACCGATGTTGAACGCCAACGCGTGAATGTGGAAAAGATGAAGATGCTCGGAGCTGAAGTTCGCCCGGTGTTTTCAGGAAATATGACACTTAAGGATGCTACCAATGAGGCGATACGCCACTGGTGCTGTAATCCTTCGGACACTTACTATATCATAGGCTCGACTGTAGGACCTCACCCCTATCCCGATATGGTGGCACGCCTACAATCTGTAATCAGCGAGGAGATACGCAAACAATTGCAAGCAAAGGAGGGAAAAGAGTCGCCTGATTATCTGATTGCATGTATAGGAGGAGGGAGCAATGCTGCAGGAACTATTTACCATTATATCAATGATGAAGATGTAAAAATAATACTTGCCGAGGCTGGAGGTAAAGGCATTGACACCGGAATGTCAGCAGCAACAATTCAATTGGGGAAAATGGGAATTATTCATGGAGCAAAAACACTTGTGATGCAGGATGAAGACGGACAAATACAAGAGCCATATTCTATCTCTGCAGGACTCGACTATCCGGGGATAGGACCGATGCATGCAAATTTGGCTAAAAACAATCGTGCCACTGTATTGGCAATAAACGATGAAGAAGCCATCGATGCAGCCTACGAGCTTACAAGACTTGAAGGGATAATTCCGGCTCTCGAATCGGCACATGCACTCGGAGCTCTAAAGAAAATAAAATTCAAGCCCTCCGACATTGTAGTTCTCACTGTGTCGGGACGAGGAGATAAGGATATGGATACTTATTTAAAATATAATTACGGCAATGAATCATATTAAATACAGCACTGCAAGCATCACTATTCTCGCTGACTTGCAAACTCCGGTGGAATTATATCTTAAAATAAGAGATATGTATCCGCAATCAGCCATGCTCGAAAGCTCGGATTTTCATGCAAACGAAAATTC
Source organism: uncultured Muribaculaceae bacterium (assembly GCA_964646495.1). Classification (GTDB taxonomy): domain Bacteria; phylum Bacteroidota; class Bacteroidia; order Bacteroidales; family Muribaculaceae; genus HGM05232. The sequence continues at coordinate 8,046 of CAZYEO010000089.1, read as the reverse complement.
AAAATCATTTATCGGCATTGAACCACTCGCATCAATATCTATCAATTCAGGGGTGAGTTCAATCACAATCGATAATAACCGGATTGAAAATAAACTCAAAAAATCTTATGGAATTTCAGAAGCATTAATCGATTTCACCAATCGAATCGAAGTCGTCGGCGAAAATTCTGCATTATGCGGTTTATTTGGATATACATCTTTCGATTCAGTAAAATACACCGAAAATATTCCTGTAGAAACTATCCATGATACACTAAATGATGCTCCCGATCTAATGTATATCCTGTATAAGTATATAATTTCATTCAATCATTTTAAAAATGAGCTTACTATTGTGGAACTTATAAAAGATAAAGAAAATTCAAAGATTGATGAGATTCTGAGCATTATTCAATCTAAGAATTATGCTTCACATAATTTCAAGCCGATAGGCAATGAATATAGTACTATCACAGATGATGAATATCGGGAATATGTGCGCCGTGGGGTAGCTCATTGCAAACGTGGAGATGTATTTCAAATAGTATTATCACGGCGTTTCGTACAACGATTTGAAGGAGATGATTTCAAGGTCTACCGGGCATTGCGAAGCATAAATCCATCTCCATATCTTTTTTATTTCGATTTCGGAGGATTCAGGATATTCGGTTCTTCGCCCGAAACGCACTGTAAAATATCAGATGGCAAAGCAAGCATTGATCCTATTGCCGGCACCACGCGTCGCACCGGAGACAGCATCAAGGATAAAGAACTTTGTGAAGCTCTTGTAGCCGATCCCAAGGAGAATGCAGAACATGTAATGCTCGTAGATTTAGCTCGAAACGATTTGAGTCGAAATGCACACAGCGTGAACGTGGAATTTTATAAGGAACCACAATATTATAGCCATGTGATTCATCTTGTATCGAGAGTAAGCGGAATTATCGACAAGGGGATTCCATACTCCAAAGTATTTTTCGATACTTTCCCTGCCGGCACTCTGAGTGGTGCACCTAAGGTGCGCGCAATGCAACTCATTAGTGAAATCGAACAGCACAATCGCGGAGCTTATGGGGGTTGCATCGGATTTATAGGACTTGACGGCACACTAAACCAAGCCATTACTATTCGTTCATTTGTGAGTAGGAATAATGAACTTTGGTTTCAAGCAGGAGCAGGAATAATAGCCAAAAGCATTCCTGAAAACGAGCTTCAAGAGGTGAACAACAAATTGGGAGCACTGAAAAAAGCTATTAATATGGCAAGCAAACTTAATAACTGATATTGCAATGAAAATATTATTATTGGATAATTACGATTCATTTACCTACAACCTACTACATATAGTACGTGAACTCGGATATGACGCGGATGTGATACGAAACGATAAAATTAAGATTGAGGATGTAAATATTTACGATAAAATAATTCTCTCTCCCGGTCCCGGCATTCCATCTGAATCCGGACTGCTTCTACCAATCATAAAACAATACGCCCCATATAAAAGCATTCTCGGAATTTGCCTCGGAGAACAAGCCATAGGGGAATCATTCGGAGCTACTCTTGCAAATCTCGATGATGTGTTTCATGGCATACAAACCCCTGTCGAAATAGTGTCGAACGATTATATTTTCGATTCTTTACCATCATCATTTCTTGTAGGTAGATACCATTCATGGGTAGTGGAGCCAACAGGCTTACCACACGATTTAATTATTACTGCAACAGATAATGACGGTAAAATAATGGGGTTGAAGCATGCTGAATACGATGTACATGGAGTACAATTCCATCCCGAATCTGTATTGACACCAAACGGTTTCATTATAATCAAAAATTTCTTAATGCATTAATATGAAAAATATTTTATACAAACTATTTGAGCATAAGTACCTTGCCAAAGAAGAAGCCAAAGCGATGCTCACAAACATTGCCAAAGGAGAATACAATGATATTCAGATAGCATCTCTAATCACTGTATTTCTTATGCGCAATATATCGGTAGATGAATTGCTCGGATTCCGGGAAGCCCTATTAGAAATGCGTACACAAGTGGATTTATCTGAATATAACCCTATTGATATTGTAGGTACGGGAGGTGATGGAAAGAATACTTTCAACATATCCACTTGTTCCAGTTTTGTAGTGGCAGCATCAGGTTATAAAGTGACCAAACATGGTAATTACGGATCTACCTCTACAAGTGGAGCAAGCAATGTTATAGAGGCGCATGGCGTAAAATTCAGTACCGACAATGATATTTTAAGACGATCAATCGAGGAATGCGGTATTGCATATCTTCATGCACCTCTTTTCAACAAGGCTTTGAAAGCCGTTGCCCCGGTGCGCAAACAACTCGGGGTAAGAACTTTTTTTAATATGCTCGGGCCCCTCGTCAATCCCGTTCAGCCACGCTATCAACTTTTGGGAGTATATAATCTTCCTCTTTTACGCCTTTACAGTTATGCTTATCAACAAAGCAACACCAAATATGCGGTGATTCACAGTCTCGACGGATATGATGAAATTTCACTCACATCAGATTTCAAAGTATCAATGCGCGACCATGAGAAAATATATTCTCCCGAATCGCTGGGATTTAAACGCATCAAAGAAACAGATCTATTTGGAGGAGAAACTGTAAATGATGCTGCACATATCTTTGATAATGTATTAAGCGGGAAATCAACCGAAGCACAAACTAATTGCGTTGTGGTCAATTCGGCATTTGCTATTAAAATAATAAACCCCCAAAAGAGTATCGAAGAATGTATCTCAATAGCAAAGGAGAGTATTGAGAGTGGCAAAGCATTGGCAACATTTAAAAGATTCGTTCAACTTAATTCATAAACAAATTGTATGGCAGATATATTAAAGGAAATAATCGACCACAAACGTATCGAGCTTGCTTCTCGCAAGATGCAAGTGCCAATTGAATTTTTCATTTCAGGGATTACCGACAATCCTCGCACATTCAATTCCATGCGTAGAGCCTTAGAGCTTTCATCCACTGGCATAATATCCGAATTTAAACGAAAATCTCCATCAAAAGGATGGATAAACAGAAGTGCCGATATACATGATGTAGTGAAATCATATGCTGCCAATGGTGCAACTGCAATTTCAGTACTCACCGATTCTGAATACTTCGGCGGGAGTATAAATGATCTGCAAATGGCAAGCAACGTTGTGAATGACACCCCTATTCTTCGTAAAGAATTTATAATAGATGAGTATCAAATATATGAAGCTGCATATTATGGTGCAGATGCTGTGCTGCTGATTGCTGCCGCATTATCGCTACAAGATTGTGTGCGGTTGTCGCGTGTAGCACATAATATCGGACTTGAGGTTCTTCTTGAAATACATAACGAAAACGAACTTGAATATATTAATATCAATGTCGATATAGTGGGGGTAAATAATCGTAATCTGGAAAATTTTCATACAGATATTAGCACATCTTTCGATATAATCAAGAAGTTACCAGCCAATCTCACACTGATTTCAGAGAGTGGAATTCATAATCCCGAAATTGTAAAAGATTTGCGTCAAGCAGGTTACAAAGGATTTCTAATCGGGGAGAATTTCATGAAAACATCAAATCCAGGTAAATCGTTGAACGAATTTATTAAAAAGCTATGATTATTAAAGTTTGTGGCATGATAAATGGGGAGAATATTAGAGCAACCGAAGGTACCGGAGCCGATATGATAGGAATGATATTCTATAATCGTTCTGCGAGATTCTTGCATAAAAAACCTGATTATATTCCACTTAATTCTAAACGCGTAGGGGTATTTGTAAATGAACAGATTCCTCTTGTGTGCAAGATTGCCAATGAATATCAACTCGACTATATACAGCTTCACGGCAATGAATCGCCGGAATATTGCGCGACTCTGAATTTGCATGGATTAAAGATAATCAAGGCTATCTCAATTTCTACGGTTGAAGATATAGCGAAAGCATCCCAATACTTCGATCGGTGCAATTATCTGTTATTCGACACCAAGCATGCAACTTCCTATGGCGGTACAGGAGAAAAATTTGATTGGAAACTTCTGCTAAATTACACCTCTTCTACTCCATTTATATTGAGTGGTGGAATTTCACTCGATGATATTAATGCCCTGATGGAATTTACGCATCCTCAACTTGCAGGATATGATATAAACAGCAAATTTGAAATTTCTCCGGGAATAAAAGATATAACTAAAATAAAAACATTCATACAACAAATTAAACATCATGAATAGAATCACCCGACTTTTTGAAAGTGATAAAAGAAATATATTATCAATCTATTTTTGTGCCGGATATCCCAGTGAAGACACAGAAAGCATCATTTCAGCACTCGAACACAATGGAGTGGATATGATAGAAATAGGGATACCTTTTAGCGACCCGATGGCTGACGGTGAAGTAATACAAAACGCAGCTACACATGCTCTACGCAATGGAATGAGCTTAAAAAAACTATTTTCACAACTGGGGCAAATACCTTCTCGGAGTGATATTCCACATATTCTCATGGGATATTTGAATCCAATAATGCAATATGGATTTGAAGAGTTTTGCCAATCATGCCAATCATGCCACATAGATGGGTGCATAATTCCCGACCTCCCATTTAAAGATTATTTGAGTGATTATAAACCGATAGCCGATAAATACGATTTGAAAATAATAATGCTCATTACCCCCGAAACCAGTGATGATAGAGTGAAACTTATCGACAAGCATACCGACAGCTTCATTTATATGGTTTCTTCGGCATCTACCACTGGGGTGCAAAAAGACTTTAGCACTCAAAAACAAGCATATTTTCAACGAATTAATGCAATGAAACTACGCAATCCGCTAATGGTAGGATTCGGAATTTCCAATGAAGCCACATTTGCCACTGCTTGTGAAAATTCTCGCGGAGGTATCATAGGGAGTAAATTTGTGTCACTATTATCCGCATCTGAGAGTCCGGAGAAAGCAATTATTACTTTAAAAAAAGCAATAGGAAGATAATCATGCCAAATTATGCATAGAGTTTCTTGGTCAATTGGTTATATATAAGTAATTTTGGGAATTGTAAAATACAATTAAAAATGGATACCGTAGATATCTTAATATATGTTGCTATTATAATAGTTGCAATAGTAAGCGCGATGGGCAAAAAAAAGCCCCTCAAAAATCCTATGCCTAAACAGCAACCGAAATTTGATAATTCGGCATCTATGCCCCCACCTGTCAGTCAATCAAAATCGTCCACAATATCTTCACAATATGCTGAAACCGTAAATACTCCGATAAGCCCCGCCTTTAGATTCGAAGGAGGAATATCGCACAAAAGTATCGAAGATTCAGGTAATTCCATATACACAGATTCACACAATGATTTGCGAGAAGACACTGACTGGAAAAAGGCAATTATAGCATCAGAAATTCTAAAAACGAAATTCTAAAAACCTAAACTTATTATATCAAGAAATGGCTATTCCTTTTATTTCGGCACAAGAAGCAGCCGAACACATTAACAACGGCGACAATGTCGCATTTTCAGGTTTTACCTCTTCCGGTACCCCAAAAGTAGTACCGGTGGCAATCGCCGAAAAAGCACGCAAAGAACATGAAGAAGAACAACCCTTCAAAATAAACATCTTTTCTGGCGCATCTACAAATGATAATGTAGATGGAGAATTAACACGTGCCAATGCTATAGATCACCGCACTCCATACCAATCGAATAATGATATGCGCAAGGCAATAAATGCACACGAAATACATTATAACGATGCGCATCTGTCGGAATTATCACAGAACCTACGTTATGGATTCTTTGGCAAATTAAATGTAGGTATAATCGAAGCTCAAGAAGTAACCGAAAATGGTGAAATTGTATTGGGAACCGGTATCGGAATGTCGCCCACAATTGCATCATTATCCGAAAAACTTATCATTGAGGTTAATGACACTATCTCTCCGGCTATAAAGGGGTTGCACGACAATTATATTCCTCTTGACCCTCCTGCTCGCCGAGAAATTCCAATCTATAAACCCAGCGATAAGATAGGATCTCCTGTTATTAAGGTTGATCCTGCAAAAATAATAGGTATTGTAAAAACATCGGCTGTGACACCGGTTCACGGATTTGCACCACTTGACGATGTAACCATGCAAATCGGAGCCAATGTGTGCGATTTCTTAGTTGCTGAATTACGTGCAGGAAGAATACCTAAAGAATTTCTACCACTCCAATCAGGTGTGGGCAACGTGGCAAATGCCGTTCTTGCCGGACTTGGCGAGAATGATGCAATTCCTGCTTTTGAAATGTATACTGAAGTTGTACAAGATTCAGTTCTTGCTCTCCTTGAATCAGGAAAATGTAAATTTGCGAGCACATGCTCACTCTCTTTCTCGGATGAAGCAATGGATAGATTCTTTGCAAATATTGATAAATTACATGATAAAGTGCTTATGCGCCCATGCGAAATATCTAACAATCCAGAAATTGTACGCCGCTTAGGACTTATAACCATGAATACTGCATTGGAAGCAGATATTTTTGGTAATATTAATTCTACACATGTTGTAGGCACAAAAATGATGAACGGAATCGGAGGTTCAGGCGATTTTACTCGCAATGCATACCTCTCAATATTCAGTTGCCCATCAATTACCAAAGGTGGTGCAATCAGTAATATTGTGCCTATGGTATCACACGTGGATCACAGCGAGCATTCGGTAAACGTCCTTATAACCGATCAAGGTGTTGCCGATCTTCGCGGAAAAGACCCAATACAACGTGCTGAAACAATTATTGAAAATTGTGTACACCCTGCTTATAAGCAATTATTGTGGGATTACCTTAAATTATCAAATAAGGGGCAAACTCCTCACACATTGCAAGCAGCATTAGGATTCCACGAAGAATTTTTGGAATCGGGCAACATGGCAAATACCGACTGGGGAAAATACTGTTAAGCGCACTGCTATCTCTTAATAAATGAGGATATTACCACATAATTGAAGTGGCACATCCTCATTTATTTTTTAGTTTCTATTCTTGAAATAATCAGATGGAATAGCACCTGTAATATTTTTAAAATTTCGCAACGCTGAGGTCTTTGATCTAAATCCTACATCGAAAAACATATCTTGAAAACTATATATATTATTGTTTTTTCGAACCATATCAATAAATTCCTTCACCCGCAGTTGATTAATATAAGCTGCATAATTTTCATATCCCTGACACTTTATCGCTTCTGTGAGGGAAGTTCGGTTGGTTTTCAACGATCGGGTTAATGAAACCATGGAAATATCAGGATCGCGCCATGAATTATTTTTCTTCACAAATTCGTCAAGTTTTCTAAATAATTCGACCGACTTATCTTCGCTATTAATTCTTATTTGATTATTGATATTATCGTCAATTGCTTCAATTTTATTATCGTTACTATAGTTTTCTATTTTGATTAATCTTACAAATAACTCATTATATACCAAATACGAGACACATCCTACACTCACAAAAAAATATGATGTTCTTAAAAACAAGGAGTCAAAGAAAAACAATAATACGTAAGCCAATGTATTTATTCCACTCACTAAAAGATAGCCCCGCATCCACGATTTATTGGTATTATTATAGCGTTTTGTATATGGAATATAGAAAATGAGTATTAACGGAGAAAATACCACCAGACACATAAACAGCCTGAAAAACACATCAAAATTACAAATATCGGGGAACATTTCTATCGGTGAGGGATAATAATGATACTCAACGCCCAACAATAAAGTAATCCAATATATACAAAATAGGATCAATATAGGTGAATAAAACATTAATGCCCTTCTTATAGTGAGCCAACCGGGCGATATGACCTCGATCGGGTATATTGTATATGTTAATACCATAAAAGTCGCTAATATTAGTAATAATGGTGATATTATTGACTCAAACTCCATATCAAAACTATCAACGAATCTGAAAGAATAATTAAAGACAGACAGAAGTAATATCATTCCAAATATTATCCTTGATCGTTCACCATCTTTTCGTCTAAG
>CAZYEO010000088.1:0-9713 GCA_964646495.1 uncultured Muribaculaceae bacterium | reverse complement strand
ATTTTTTATCTTTTGAAAAACATTATTGAATTTTCCAAAGGATAGTTTATCAATAATAATAATAGAATAATACACAAAAAATGATAATGATTTATCAATATTACCTATTATTTTATTATTCTTAAATTTGACTTGAGGAGTATTTTCCAATTATTTATAATCTTCCGTCGATTTGTTTTTTATCTAATATTCCTTTTACGTCGTATATAACTCCAACAGCATTAATTAGAGAATTTAAATTCAGGGGTTGGAATTCGGTGTGTGATACTGCCAGAATTGCTGCATCGTATTTCTCTCCAGCTGATAGTTGGTTTACGATATCAATGCCGTATTCATGTTTCACACTTTCTGCATTGGCGTGGGGGTCATAAACTGTGATATTCCCTGTATATTCGCTTAGGGTAGTGTAGATATCTACTACTTTAGTATTGCGAATATCGGGGCAATTTTCTTTGAATGTGATGCCAAGAATCAATATTTTTGAATCTTTCACCATTACCCCTTTTTTATTCATCAATTTTATTACTTGGTGTGCCACGTATTCGCCCATTCCATCATTAAGACGGCGTGCAGATGCCATAATGCGAGGCATTACTCCATAAACTTGGGCTTTTTGGATTAGATAGTAGGGATCTACGCTTATACAATGACCGCCCACCAAGCCGGGGCTTAGCTTTATGAAGTTCCATTTACTTGCCGCTGCTTCTATGACTTCGTGGGTGTCTATTCCCATGGCATTGAATATTTTAGCAAGTTCGTTCATAAATGCAATATTCACATCGCGTTGTGAATTTTCTATTATTTTGGATGCTTCTGCTACTTTAATGGATGTAGCTTTATGCGTACCATTAATAAGTACAGCATTGTATGTGGCATCAACAATATCGGCAATTTCTGGAGTGCTGCCTGAAGTAACTTTTTTTATTTTTTCAACGGTATGAAGTTTATCTCCTGGATTGATGCGCTCGGGTGAATAGCCGGCAAAGAAATCATGATTGAATTTAAGTCCGGATACTTCCTCTACAACCGGAAGGCATTCTTCTTCTGTTACTCCTGGGTATACGGTGGACTCATAGACTACAATATCACCTTTAGAAATTACTTTACCAACAGTGGTACTTGCACCTATTAGGGGTGTTAAATCGGGGCGGTTATTTTCGTCTACAGGTGTTGGAACGGCAACTACATAGAAATTGCAATCGCGTATATCATCAAGGTTAGTAGTGCATTTAAATCCGTTGGCAATCGCGGTTTGAAGAAGTTCGTCAGATACTTCGAGTGTAGCATCGTGTCCAGCCATTAGAGCATCTACACGACGTTGATTCATATCAAATCCGATTGTTTCAAACTTTGTTGAGAATAAGCGAGCTAGGGGAAGACCTACGTACCCTAAGCCGATTACAGCAATTTTACATTCCATTTTATTATTATTTTAATCCCGCTTATATGAGGGTTGTTTATTTATTGGCACTTTTTTATGGTTTTTTTTGGGAGGATTAACTTGGGATTAACTTTGGGTGTGGGTTTTGGTGCCGAAAGTTAACACTGAATTAACCGGGAATTAACATTGGTGTGATTTTTTAGCACTCTATCGTAACGGGGATTTTTCTTGTGGGTATCCTCGTTGGGATGATAGGTTGTTGGGGCTAAAAGTTGGTACATCGGTTGATTGGGTGGTAATTAAAGGGGGTCGCTACATCTTTTGAATGTGGCTTTTGATTTGTCTATTTAGGTGACCTAATGGTGATGCACTGTCGCAGTCGCATTACTATTTTGGTTTTTTTATTAATACCCCCCATAAGGAGTAGTAGTCGTGGGTTTTCCAGTCGTGAGTAATTCCTATGTGATTTCTTACTTTTTCTTCATCCGATGAATCACGGTGCAAAGGTAACTAAAATTTAATTATTATATCTAATGTATGGTAGTTTTTGTAATTAAATCTGGGATTTTTGGTTTGCCTTGGGGGCAAAAAATAAACTCCAAGCGGAATTGATCTGCTTGGAGCTTATTTTTTGCGGTGCGGACGGGACTCGAACCCGCGACCCCCTGCGTGACAGGCAGGTATTCTAACCAACTGAACTACCGCACCGGATAGTGTTGTTTGTTTTAGCGATGACAAAGATACTGCAATTATTTGAATTTGCAAACAGTGAGTGATAATGTTTTTGCAAAAAGTGTAATATTTTGGGTTATTCGTTGTCCTGAGGGTGCTGATTGAGTCTTATTAGCTCAATTTTTGCAGCACTTTTTTTGATTATTGTATATTGAAGTCCGTCGAGAATGAATGTTTCTCCCTCTTCGGGTATCGCTTCGAGGTTGTATAATATGTATCCGGCGAGTGTTTGATACTCGTCGCTTTCGGGTATTTCGAGATTAAATGTATCGTTGATCTTAGATATTTCCATTCTGCCTGATATGTCGAAAACACCGTCGGATATTTTGCGCGATTGTAGGCGTTTGCGGTCGTGTTCGTCTTCGATGTCGCCGAATATCTCTTCTACAAGGTCTTCAAGGGTCACTAATCCTGCAGTGCCGCCAAATTCGTCGATAACGATTGCCATGCTTTTTTTCTCGCTTAGGAGTGTGCGCATCATTCTGTTGGCATACATTGTGTCGGGTGCGAAAACGACCGGTTTTATGTGTTCTTTCCAATCGTTATGGGTGTGAAATAGCTCGCTTACATGTATATATCCTATAATGTTGTCGATGTCGTTGCGATACACTACGATTTTTGATAATCCGGTTTCGGTAAATCGTTTCGAGAGCTGATCTCGCTGGATATTGTCGATATTTACGGCAATAATTTCGTTGCGCGGAATCATGCAGTCGCGTAGGTGTGTGCTTGAGAAATCGATTGCGTTGCGGAATATTTCTACTTCGCGTTCCATATCGCTATCCGAGTCTTCGTTGTGGTCGATAGAGTGTTGTATATATGCATCTAATTCTCCCATTGTGATTCCGGTAAATTCCTGCTTTGAAGTTTTTATGCCGAATAGTTTCATCAATAGGTTTGACAGTGCCGATGAAAACCATGAAATGGGGTAGAGGATGAGGTATATGAGGTATAATGGAATAGAGAATGCGCGTAATGATGCATTTGGATTGATTCGGAAGGTGGTTTTTGGTAGAAATTCCCCTACAAATAGTATTATTCCGGTGGTGATAAGAGTTTGTGCAGTGAGAATGAATGCTTCGTTTTCAGATATATTTTTCAGTATAGGAGTAAATAGCATAGCCATCCCCATCCCATATATCACGAGTACTACATTGTTTCCTACGAGCAAGGTAGATATAAACATTGCGCGATTTCCAAAAAACACGTTTAAAATGCGATTTATCAATCCCCCACGTTTCACATCGAGTTCCACTCTCACGCGGTTGGATGTGATGAATGCAATCTCCATTCCCGAAAAGAAAGCCGAGAATATGAGAGCCAGAATCGTTATTATGAGGATTGTGCTTGTCATTATATGTAGTGTGATATTATTTCGTTATTACCGAGTTTCCTGTGGAGTCGGAGGGTGCGTCCATGTTGCGTTGTTTTTCGGGAGCCGGGAAAATTCCGGATGGACGGCTAAGTTGATATGTAGTCATCCTTTCATTTGATACAAAACCGTATCCTTCGATTATTCTATCGCTTTTTTCGATGTGTATAAAAGAATCGGAATAAACTTTTTGCTGGCGTTGATCCCAAAAAAGTTGTTGCGTGAGTATAAGTTCTTTATGAACATTTTGAATGGTTACATGTCCGTCGAGCCTCCAGAGTTTTATATCTTTGAAGTATGTTGCCGAGTCGCATTTTATTGAGGCTTCGATGTTGAATACCGAATCGAATTTTTCCACGTACAGACCATTGGGGAATTTCCAGAAAGGTTGTTTAGCCTCTTGAAATATATACCATATTTTGGATGTAATTCGATATTGTGTTATCCCAGAATCGCTTATCAGGGTTTTTACATCACGAGAAATTACAGTAGGTACGGCTTCGGGATCGGTGTTTTTGGTTACGACTTCTTTAAGTTCTTGTTTACATCCATAAAGGGATGCAAACAAGAGCATAAGGAATAATATGTTTCGAGCCCTATACATTTTTCAATATTTAAGCGATATTGGAGGCAATTATTATTCTATTTGCCCCAATCCAATATGATTCTTGATACTATTTAAGTTTGTTTTGCCAGAACCACATCTCATTGAAGTTGATTCCGAGAGTGATATTGAAATAGTTTTCAGTGATTAAAGAAGTAGGGTAGGCTTCTCGTCGTTTATATTCAAAACCGAGATTTATCACAGTCTTGCTTCCCGGTGTTGGTAGTCCGAAACCTACCGACACTCCATATTCACGGATATTATTTCCCAAAATCACCACATAATCATGATTGTAGTATGTACCCATTCTGTAGTTTATTCTTTTCAAATAATTTCCACGTGGGTCGGGTGTAAATTGAGCTCCAACAGATGCTTTCCATCTATTATCGAATATTGTTTCTTCAAAATCTTCAATTTTTAGAAATTTAGCGTCTTTCCAATTCTGGTATGTGAAGTCAGCTTCTACAAACAAACGATTATCGTATGTATAGCTAATACCGCCACCGAAAGTACTTGCCATCGAATAATTTCCTTTTAATTGAATTGTATCTGTGCTTTGGGGTTTAGTGTCAGAGTTTATATCATAATATGTACCCCAAGTGGTTCCGTGTAGAGATTTCCCAGGAGAATATACAAGCCCGATTGTAGCTTTATGTTTAGGATTGAAATTATATGAATATTGAAGACCAATATTAATGTTCCAGTCGCGAACCTTCATCACGCGTTCAAACAATGATTGTGCTCCGGTAACTGTCGTTGCATATACATCGTTGAGGGTAGTTCCAAACATATATGCCACATTTGCTCCTATATATAATCCCTTAAAAGGATTACCACTCACACCTGCATATAATTGGTTTATACCTCCAGAGCCTTCACGGGTTTCAATCCCATGTTGAATATCATTTCCAAAAGAATATCCTACAGAAGAATATGGAAGAAGTCCTACACTACCACCCATATATTTTCCTAATGGGAATTGCATTGTGACATAATCGAGTCCGCCCCCGAAGCTATTTGCATGTTTGCCACTTTCGGTAGATGAAAGATTTGTAAGATCAAGCCCTATATCCCATAAAAAAGTAAGGGAGTCAATTGCCGAATAGGACGCCGGATTCATAACATTAATTTGTCGTCCTCCGCTCATTGCATATCCCACACCACCCATGGAGCGTTGCATACTTGTGGCATTATCGCCCAAAATACCATATCCATATTTTGAATAAGGGGTGGTAGTGTTTTGTGCTGTCGCACCCAAAGCACAAAGTGCTGTCAGAATAACAGCAGTTAAGCATCTATATACTCTCATTATCATATAATAATATTCTATTTAAACCTTTTACTAATAAATTTTCATCGCCAAAGATGGGCATTTTTATCCGTTCCACCAAAAAACGGGTATCTCCACCAGTCATAATTACAGTTAAATCACTGTATAACAACTTTAAGTTGCTTATGAACCCTTCTATTTCAGCTATCATTCCGCGCACTACTCCCGCACGAATAGCCGTGGAAGTATCGTGACCTAAAATAGGAATTTCACCTTCATCCGTAATTAACGGAAGTCTTGCTGTATAATTGTGCAGTGCGTCAAACCGCATCTTGAGCCCAATGCTAATATTTCCACCGAGAAACACTCCATCTTTATTCACCACATCAAGAGTCATTGCAGTGCCGGCATCGATAACCAGCAGATTCTTTTGAGGAAATAGATCGGCAGCTCCTATCGCGGCAGCAATCCTATCTATTCCAAGAGAATTAGGCGTGTCATATTTTATCTCCAAAGGGAGTGAAGTGCCAGCCGAAAGCGATATATATCGTTCAACCTTGTTGCGCAGTAATGCTTCTATGGATTCATCTTTATCTTTTACCGAAGAATATATTGCGTTTTTTACATTATAATTTGCCAGCAAATTAGTCACATCTTCCGGAGAAAGGCTCTCAATTCGCCTTGACTCCACAAGTCGCGTTCCGTCAAACAAAGCTACCTTTGCAGCCGAATTTCCTTGGTCTATCGCAAGATTTAGATTCATTCGTGTGGCAAAGGTACTAAATACTAATAAATTAATATTGATTTTTGAGGCAGATTCTACTATTCGCCATATTTATGCGATAAAAAGAGCTATTTTGCACCCTCTTTTTTCTCTTTCTTGGTAACCGATTCGATCATAAACGAAGTGTATAGCTGAAGCAATGCACCTACCAATAAAAATACGACCCAATCGGTAGCAGTTTCCATCGGGAAAAACATGAGTGCAGCCGACACGCAAAAACATAATGCCGACACACGTTCCATGCGGTGAAGTCGCTTTATTCGCAAGTTGTCGCCCTTGTATCTCTGAAACAATCTCACTATCAATATTCCTACAGCTCCTATCGCAAAAAGATAGCGTGTGCCAATCCAACTTACCTTCATTATAGGGAGTAATGCTGCTACGGCTACTATCATCATCGCAGTGCAGAGGCTGATATACAAAATTTTTGATTTATTATCCATTTTGATTATTGATAAATTGTTAGTGTTACTTTATATCGGTAATATATACATCTTCATTTTCGCGCTGCATATTGTATTGTTCGCGTGCTATTTTTTCAAGAGTTTCCCGGTTGGTATGAAGTTCATTGACCTTTCCGGTGTAATATTTTGTAGAATCAAGATTCTCTTGAATCTTTTGCTTTAAAGTATTGATCTGAGAATTGTATTCGATGCTTTTCATATAACTGTTCTCGTTGAAAAATACCATCATTATTATAAATGCCACAAGGACAACAAGCGGAATGCTGAGCCAACTTGGAATCCATTTACGTGATTTTTGTATATTATCCGATTCCATATTATAAATTATTTTAGAAGATTGGGGCGTAGTTCTTTTGTTCGCTTGACAGCCATATCATGTTTCCACTCCTCGATTTTTGCTTCATGTCCCGAGAGTAGTATTTCCGGTACTTTCCATCCTTTGTATTCGGCGGGGCGAGTGTAGACCGGGGGTGCGATAAGATTGTCCTGAAAAGAATCGCTGAGTGCCGATTGCTCATCGCCGATTGCTCCCGGAATGAGTCGTACAATTGCATCGGTTAATATTGCTGCCGGCAACTCTCCACCCGTAAGTACATAATCACCTATCGTAATTTCGCGAGTAATCAGATGCTCACGTATTCTATAATCAATCCCTTTGTAATGTCCGCATAAGATTATTATGTTTCGTAACATCGACAATTGGTTGGCTATCGGCTGAGAAAATTGTTCTCCGTCGGGAGTCATGAAAATAACTTCGTCATATTCTCTTTCGGCTTTCAAAGCAGATATTGCTCTATCTATAGGTTCTATTTGCATAACCATTCCGGCTTCTCCCCCGAAAGGGTAGTCATCTACCTTGCGGTGCTTTCGTTGGGAATAATCGCGCAAATCATGCACATGTATTTCCGCAATTCCCTTTTCTTGAGCTCTTTTCAATATAGAACAGTTTAAAGGAGATTCAAGCATTTCGGGTAATACGGTCAATATGTCAATACGAATAGAAGTCATTATATGTCAATCTTTAACGGCTGTTAAAATACTTATGGATTATAGCCAATGCAAAGATACTATTTGTAGTATCAAAATAAAAGAGAAAAAGATTTTTTCCGTTGCAACACACATCCTTTTTTGCTATCTTTGTGATAATTATACTTATGCAGGCATGATATAAATCTCAAAAGAGAATCAAATGGAAAATTATATAGTCTCCGCACGAAAATATCGCCCTTCATCCTTTAAAACGGTGGTGGGGCAACACTCTCTCACTCATACTTTAAAATCAGCAATCGACACCGGACGATTGGCTCATGCTTATCTTTTTTGCGGACCACGAGGTGTCGGGAAAACTTCCTGTGCGAGAATTTTTGCAAAGACAATCAACTGCCTGCATCCACTTGCCGATGGTGAGTCATGCAATGAATGTGAATCATGTGTAGCATTTAATGAACAACGGTCATACAATATAGTAGAACTTGATGCAGCATCAAACAACTCAGTAGATGATATAAGAAATCTTACCGACCAGGTTCGTATCCCTCCTCAAATCGGGAAATACAAGGTATTTATCATTGATGAGGTGCACATGCTCTCTACCGCTGCATTCAATGCATTCTTGAAAACACTCGAAGAACCTCCGGCGCATGCTATATTTATATTGGCTACCACCGAGAAGCACAAGATACTTCCCACGATTCTTTCACGCTGTCAGATATATGATTTCTCCCGGATTACTATTCAGGATATTGTAGAACAGTTGCAATATATCGCTTCGCAAGAGGGGATAACAGCCGACCCGGCAGCCCTCAATGTGATAGCTCAGAAATCGGATGGAGCTATGCGTGATGCACTATCTATTTTTGATCAAGTAGCAGCATCGTCAGGTGGTAATATCACCTATCGTAGTGCAATTGAAGGATTGAACGTACTTGATTATGAATATTATTTCAATTTGGTGGACACATTCCTACAGGGGGATATCCCACAGGCTTTGCTCATTTACAAGGATATAAGGGATCATGGATTTGATTCTGCATTTTTTGTTAATGGCATTGCTGCTCACCTACGCGATTTAATGGTTGCACGCACACCGGCTACCATATCTCTTCTCGAAGTGAGTAAAGAGGTAGCTCAAAGATATGTGCAACAAGGAGCAAAGTGTTCTCCTCATTTCCTTTATAAGGCAATGGATTTATGCAATGATTGCGACTTGAATTATCGCACAGCAAGCAACAAGCAATTTCTTGTAGAGCTTACATTGATTAAGCTATGCCAAATATTAAATCCCACTCCAGCGGGCGATGATGGCAAAACAACACTTAAAAAAGTTGAAGTTGCTTCGTCAGCAGCTCCGGTGAATACTCCCTCACCACAGGTAGTTTCGGGGACAAATAGTGTAAACATAACCGAATCACCCGTATCAAATTACACGTCGCCGGCTCATCATGCCACCGTGACACACAAGGCAGCTCCACGCACAGCTCCGGCACAGGGGATAAATATTCCACGTATATCCATCAATCAGGTAAATAATTCAACAGAAGCATCACAATCAAACTCGGAAGAAACAGTTGCAGGTAATAATATGCCATTCAATCATTCGCAACTTATATCAGTATGGGAAAAATTTATTGCCGATAACCCTAAAGAGGTGGTTTTGGTTAATGCAATGAGGTCAGCCAATCCTGAGATTACAAGTGATAAGCATACTATAACATTAGAGGTTGATAACATTGGTCAGGTAGAATGTATTAATGATCCCACATCAAAGCTACTGCCATATCTTCGACAAGAATTGCATAATGAAAGAATCTGTTTGTCGGTTTCTGTTTCGCAAAATATTGAGCGTACGAAGATTCTTTCCCCTTGTGATATCGTAGCAGATATGATGACACGAAACCCTGCTGTGAAAAACTTAATAAACTCTTTTGAATTAGGTATTGCATAGATAATGCCGACAGATTCCTCTCCAAAAAAGCCAAATTTCCATTAAATAAAAGAATAAACACTACATCTTTTAGGATTATAACCTATGAGTAAATATGCAACAAATTAATAATAAATATTAGCTACTAATCCGTTTTTGGGTTGTAAATATATAAGAAATGGT
>CAZYEO010000087.1:0-9761 GCA_964646495.1 uncultured Muribaculaceae bacterium | reverse complement strand
CCCAAATATACTAACGACACCTTTAGACTCGTTATGTTGATTAGTTAATCTTTTAGATTGATTTTTTTTAGCCATATGTTTTCTTTCAATATGTTTTACATAAATGTTAAAAAACAAACCTTTTATGCCTTTCAGCATCATAGAATCTCAAGGTCAAGCATCCTAACACATTTTTATTCCCAAAAATACAAATAATCCGTCAAACAGCCACTTAATTTATTTAAAATATTTAATAGTTATTCTGTTTTCATTTATATGGATTACTTATATTTACTTAGGATACATGAAATAATAAAAATTCAGGCTGTTCGCACGGGGTGAACAGCCTGAGTTATTTTGGTGTGATTATTTTACTTGTAATCGTTCGCCTGCATCCTCTATGATGGAGCGATAATATCTTTCGTTGTAGCCGGGAAAATCGGGAGAGGCAGGATAATTTTCGTCAGTGCGTTTGAATACACCGTTTGTCTCTTTTTTACGATTCCCATCGAGGAATTTTACCAAAAGAAATTCACCGAGTTTGCGAAATTGAGTAGTAGATTTCAAAGATACCTCTTTTGAATAGTCATTAAGATATTTAATGGCTTTGTCGGGAGATTCTTTATATAAAGCAAGTGCATGCTCTTCTACTCGTTTTTGATTATCGTTAAGCTCATTTTCCAACCCGGATTGCACCTTGCGAATATCCGGAATCATCAATGAATATCGTGAATATGCTTGATTTGCAACCCAATTATGAACCCAAAATGCGGCAGTCCACGATAGATTGTAGAGATCGCCATTGCCCACGGCATAACATTCCGGGATAGCGGTCATAGCGCAGTACATTGGATTGTAGACCGTGAAGTCGGCATCATCTACTCCAAACCACAATATTCCACCTATCTCATTGGGAAGCCAACTACGCATTTGCGCTACGAAGCTGAATCCCGTTTGCTGTGTTGCGATTGCACGCTCGTTGGTGTATTCCTTGCCATCTACTTTGAATGTCATCGGACGGAAGCGATATGGCACATCCCATGGTCCTGCTCCTACATCTTTTGTCATATCAAAGGGGGTGCCTTCGTAATGGTCGCGCATCATATCTTTTACATTTTGCACCGAAAGTTTTTGAGTAGGAATAACATATAATGGCAAAACTTCGGCATCATGATTACCTCCGCTCACAAACTCTACATATTTATCCATCCCTTCAGCATATCGATTGAAGAATGACCACACACGAGCATCACATCCGCGGTGCGCACTAAAATCAGCCGGGGCATATACGTTAGAGAAGCTGAAATCTTCATCTTTACCGTTGAAATATCCTTTTTTGCGTGCAAAAGATATTACATCTTTAGAGTATAAGGTATTCTCCTTATCTTTCATTGAGAATTTGTGAATACGAGGATTGTTGGCGTGGCCGGCAATTGCATTGTCGGGGATGCGACGTGCTACCCACACAGCACCTTTCTCTGCTGACCCTTTTCCAATAAGATCCATAATCCATATTTCGTTTGGGTCGGCTATAGAAAATGATTCTCCGGAGCTTGCATATCCATGTGTTTGCACTAAATCGGTCATTATCTTAATAGCTTCGCGAGCCGTTTTAGCACGTTGAAGTGTTACATAAATCAATGAGCCGTAATCCATAATTCCGGTAGTATCTACCAATTCAGGACGACCTCCCCATGTTGATTCAGAGATTGCCAACTGTTTTTCATTCATATTTCCGGTTACCGAATAGGTATGTTCCACTTCCGGTATATATCCTAAGTGTTTATTAGTATCCCATTCGCGTATCTCACGTTTTGCCCCCTTGGGATGATCGGCAGCCGGTTGGTGATATAATTCTCCGTAAAGCACATGAGAATCGGCTGCATAAGTAATGATTGTAGATCCATCGGTAGATGCATTCTTCCCCACCAATAGACTTGTACACGCCAACACCGGTGCTGCAACGCCTATAATCAGGGCTGCCGCGGTGAAAGATCGTGTGCGTGATAAAGTTTTAAAAGTCATAAATGTATCGAGTTATTATTAATTATTATTGTATAGGTGTAGCCACCGTCATTATATATTCGTCATTTATATATGTAGTCAATTTATACTCTTTTGAAGGTGATAATCGGGTTGTATGAGCCGAATGAACCATCTGAGTTCCCTCTTTGGGTAAATGAAATTCATGCAGATGCAAATGCTGCCTGAAATCGATTCCATCCTGAGGTATTACTTTGAAAAGAGCCTCTTTAGATGTCCAAGCAATTACGTTTGCCACTAAATTATCGGGCTTGATATATGCCTTTTCATCTTCGTTGATAAATTTATCTCGTATTTTCAATACCCTTTCGCGAATTGTTTCTACATCGAGCCCCACCATATATCGATAATTTATAGCGATTGCCACTACCCCTTTGGTGTGAGATATGCTGATATTGCAATCGTGCATAGGAAGATATGGTGCACCGTTGGGATGATGAGCCACCTCTGTGGGTTTATCAAATATATCGCATAGCAACAGATTTACGGCTAATATTTCCATTCGGCGCGTTTGCGACTTAACAGCTTCAATATTAGGCAATGAAATATCTAATTGAGTAGTGAGTGAAAGCAACTCACAATCCGACTCGGTAATATTCCATGAGTAAATGGTTGTTCCGTCAGGAAGTATATGGTCCTTGACACGCCCCATAACTCAATGTATTTTAATAGTTTGGAGCATTTGCACGATATCTCTGGTAATATATTCAATCACCGGCGACACCGAATCATGATCGTTTATTTCGCGATCGAACCTCAACGCTCCCGAAAGAATAAAAGTATTGCTATCTGTAGCCAAAAATTGTATTGGAGTCATTGATTCTCCCGAAGAAAAAAATAATTCGGATGTAAATTTATTATCGGGGTCTTCAATCTGTATGCTATGTGCCGGAATATTTAGCAAATTCATCTCAATCCGTTTTTTCCTGTTTTCGAGGTGCGAAAGAATAAGTGCATTGTTACCTCGCAATGCAGTGCAATGCAACGTGGCTTCATAGCGAGGATAACGTATATTAAGCCAATTGCTCTTTATACCGAGGGTATCAGACATCTCCGAGGGTATGATTTTAGTTTGAGCAGCAGCATTTATATCAAAACTCACCGGTAGAGAATCGTAATTCACATACACAGAATCATAGGGTTCTATGTAGGGATATGCTTCCGGCTTTGGAATCTCATAATTGTTTGCCGTGCATCGTGCAATCCCTACCCCACAAGCAGCCACAAATAGTACCGCCAATGACATTGCCGTTATAAGCCTCGCATGGGGATAAGATGAATTATTTTTCATGATTCCTTATCTTTCAACCGTTTGTCCTGTGGCAAAATAATGACTCTAACTTTCGCAATACGATGTTTTTCGATCGCCAATACAATGAATTTGCATCCGCCGAACACTATCGATTCTTTTTCCTTAGGGAAATCTCCTTTCACTTCAAGAATGAGACCTGCTACAGTCTCTGCATCTTCTCCTATAACATCAAACTCCGATTCATCAATTCCTGTAATCTTAAAGAAATCATTGAGTAGCGTTTTCCCTTCAAATATATATGATCCGTCGGGGAGTTTCTGATATAGTTTTTCTTCGTTATCATATTCATCATCGATATCTCCCACAATCTCTTCGAGCACATCTTCGAGAGTAACGATACCTTGAGTGCCTCCAAATTCATCGACCACAATAGCCATGTGTATCTTCATTGTGCGAAAGTCCTCAAGCAGGTCGTCGATCATGCGAGTTTCCGGCACAAAATATGCTTCGCGCAATAATCTTTGCCAATTAAAATCTTTATTTGCCTTTCCAATATATGGCAATAAATCCTTTGCGTATAATATGCCTTTGATATTATCGGGAGAGTCCTCATACACCGGTAGACGTGAGTAACCGGTATTAATAACGATTTTAATCATTTGATCGAAATCGCAATTTATGTCGATATCTTCAATATCTACACGTGGTTTCATTACCTCAGTCACTGTTTTACCCCCAAATTTCAATATACCCTCAAGTAATTCTTTTTCGTCGGTAGCTTTTACGTTGGCTATCTCCAATGCTTGCGAAAGATCCTCTTTTGAAATAGTGTCGCCATGTTCGGTGACTATCTTATTGACTATCATAGTACTTTTCACCATAAGGCGCGACAACGGATGGAAAAGGCGACAACAAAAACTTATTCCGGGAGCTGCAAACATTGCAAACTTCTCGCAATGGTTTGTGGCATATAATTTAGGTAATATTTCGCCGAAAAGCAAAATCAAAAAGGTAAGTATCACAGTTTGCACCACAAAATCGAGAACGGTGTTATCCCCAAAATCAAATATCTGCGTCATGGCATAATTACATAGAATTACAATCGTGACATTGACAAGATTATTGGAAATAAGAATTGTGGCAAGTAATCGCTCGGGCGCATTCAATAGCGCATTGATTTTACATCCGCGAATAGAATCACCTATTGAATCGCGTTGCATTGGTGTGAGCGAGAAGAAAGCAATCTCAGATCCGGATATAAATGCAGAAAGGAACAATCCTATGATAGCAAATATTATAGCCAAAAGTGAGCCAAAAGTGGGTGCGTTGATAGCGAATCCTTGCGCTAAGGATATTGTCGCATTAATAGATGGTAAAAGGCACGAAAACGGGTCAGGGTCCAAAATTACTTAAATTAGTTAAACAATAGAGAGTATGCTAAGCTATTAACTCATAACTCTCAATGAGAAAATCAACTACCGCAAAGATATACAATTTTCTCCAAAACCCAAAATCGCCCCAGATTTTAATCATTAATGTATATATATGACCATTATATATTCTTTCCTTTATATGGGCTAATAGCCGTTATATTTTCTGTCCGGAGCTATGGAGCGGTCGTTTGGGTCGATAAAACGGTAAATAAAGAATGCTATCACAAAATAGATGGCACTCAGCAACCATAACATCTGAAATGGCAATGCGCTTTCTTCGAGTGTGGCTCCATTAGAATTCATCCTCACAAATCCTTCCATTGCCCATGTTGAAGGGACACAGCTACTCACCATATACCATAAATCACTCATTGCGTAGCGTGGCCATGTGAGTCCGGAAAAGAAAAGGAAGATAACGGATGTAAATACAATAATCAAAAACGATGATTCGCGCTCACGCACAAACACTTGCAACACCATCCCTAAGAATATTGAAGCAAATAAATATGGGGTGACAAACGTGAATATCTCGGCAACATTTCCTATCTGCGGAAATGAGAAAAACATTGGCACATAGTGTAGTATATATATTGTAGGGATAATATAAATTGTGAAATAACACAATGCCTTTCCAATCATATTGGGTATTATACCGGTAGATATTGCAAGTGGGTCGATACCTCCATTTTTTTTGCGTCTTTCGCGCACACTTGCTCCGAGCATTGTTATCCCAAGAACAAGACTTTGCTGTAATATAAGGACCAAAATACCGGGTAACAAAAAGGATGCAAAACCTTGGGTAGTATTCCCCATAGGGATACCAAAACTCGGTGCGGGATTAGATCCATTGACTGCTAATGATGGCGAAATTGCATCTATGCTATGCTGCTGTAGCTTTGCCCCCATTTCCATCGTTACTGATGTGAGAGCAACCAAGAAACCACGATAACGGATGAGTAGACTCATATCGCTGTAGAAGCTCAAAGTAGTGGGCTCGCCACGTCCTAATTTACGAGAGAAGTCGGATGGCAGATATAGAATACCATAGCACTCACGCTCATTCATAAGTTGCTTTGCTTCTTGCAAGTTGGCACAATAACCTATGATTCTCATATTTTGCGTAGCATCAAGCTGGCGTCCGATTTCACGGCTTTCGATAGTTCGAGCATCATCTACAATTACCACAGGTACTTCACGCACCAATTCAGGGTTGTAAATGAGCGCATAAACAATCGGGTAGGCAGTGGGAAGTAGCAAAAAGAATATCACCACACCCATATTGTGAAATACATTACTGAATTCACGTCGCCACACATGATAAATGTCGATGCAGGTTCTTGAAATTATATTATCATTAATTTTACTCATATCATACAAAATCTATGGGATATACACCGGATTCATACAGGCTTTCTTCAAACGCCATAAGAATGCGAAGGGGAGCAATGGGAATATTAATAACGCAGCATAATAAAATCGTGCATAATATATCGGCAACCCGTTGAGCGCTTCTTGGATATATATTAAAAAGTAATATCTAATAGGGATTATGTAGCTAAATATGCCTATATAGCCATACATGCTATCGATAGGAAAAGAGAATCCACCCACAGAAAACGAAAGTATTCCTACCAATGAACACACACTAAGCGCAATTCTCATGTTGGGAAGTATGCTCACAATAAATAGAGCAAAAGCTTGTGATGCTACTACCAAAAAAATCATTGCCATTATAATGTGCCACACTTCGCCATTGAGCGGAAAGTGATAATACCCAAACATCAACGATTGCAGAAACACACCTACCGAACAGAAAATTATCGTTTGGGGCAGGAGCTTGCCTATGACTGCCAATATTATAGACCCATCGGCAACATTAAGCCATCTTACCGATGTAGCATATTTTATTTCCGAACAGATGCTAAACACAGTAACAAGCATTATCATCAATACCAAAATACAAGGTATAAAGGAGTTGCCCAGATAATAGTTATAATTCATCCACGGATTGCCCAAAGGGTGAATATCAGATTGAAGAGGTAACAGAGTGGAAACAATCTTATAACCCGGTTCACCGGTACTCATAAGTACGCTTTTTGCAATTCCTCCCGAAGTCATGGCTGATCCCATTTTAAACCCTTTATATACCAATGACCCCGGCACATAGAATGCCATATTATTATAATAGGATATTTGCGGTTGCTTAGCAGCAAGCACATCCTGCGAGAAGTTTTCAGGGATGATAAAAAACCCAAATATTTCGCCACGCTTCATTGCATCATTGGCTTCGGTGTAGCTATTGAGTTTCATCTTCACATCGACAGTTTGCAATGAATTAAGAGTCCTCGTAACCGTACGCGACATTTCCGTATGGTCTAAATCAACGACAGCAGCCGGCACCCGATCGGGCAATCCTGATTTCATCATATCTATTAAAATCCAAGATGCGCCAATAGGCACTAAAATCATGCTGAAGATGAAAATCGGACGGCTCACAAGTTGTAACATTCCGAGTTTTATCGAATTCCAAAGAGCACTTAATTTCATTATAGAATAAACTTAAATATATTACGCGAATATTAATTGAAAGCGTTTTTAATAATTTACCCCTTCAAGAATAGCTGACATTCCCGGTCTCAAATTTGGGATTGGCTTGTCGGGGCGCATCTTTACTTGAAAGGTTTTGCTATCGAATTGCCCTGTAGCTTTTGTGGCACTCCACACAGCATAGCTTCCCATATCGCGTATATAGTACACTTTCATTTTCACTGTTTTATTATCGAGACCCGGAACCATCAAATCAACTTCTTTACCCATAGTGAGATGATTGAGGACTTCCTCTCTCACATTAAAAGTAACCCAAGTATCCGACAATTTCACCACCGACATGATGGGTGCACCCGGAGCCACAAGCTCACCGACATTGGGATATATATCTGATATTTCGCCATCACAAGGAGCCAAGAGATATTGATCTTCGAGTATTGATTGAACCTCTTTCACTCCGCCTTCGGCTACAGTCACCATTGATGCCGCAGCTTCTTTATCTTCGCGTTGAGCACCTTCTACAGCGAGATCATATTGAGATTTAGCGGCTTTGGCAGCAGCAGTTGCAGCTGTATATGCTGCACTTGCCTCGTCACGTTTCTGTTCAGACACCACCCCTTGTTTATAAAGAGCTTCCATGCGGTCGAAAGTTTTTCGAGTAATTGTTTCGGCGGCAATAGCCTGTTGCCAAAGATCGAATGCAGCATTCTTAATCTGCAAGCGAGTGCCAGCATCCACCTTTTGATTGGTAGCTGTAGCAACAGATTTCATACCTTCGGCTTGCATTAGTTTTGCATCGACAAGCGATGAATGAATTCTCACCAATGTATCACCTTGCTTCACAGGTTGCCCCTCTTCAACATAAAATTCCGCTACACGTCCGGGAAGTTTTCCGGAAACTCTCACACTTGTAGCATCTGCTTGTCCTTGAATTACATTTGGGACCGGGCGAATGAAAATAAAGCCGATCACACCTAATGCGACTACCACAATAGCGACAATTGCCAAACCGATTATTAATGATTTGTCCTTGGCTTTGATCTCGATTTTGTTTTGGTTGGTATCCATATTATTTTATCTGTTATTTTTATTTTGCGATATTAATAATTCATTGTGCCGAGCACTTTCGACAAGTACACTTTACACAACTGTATGTCGATAGCTGCATCTATTTTTTCCGAATTAGCTTTTAGCCAAGCCGTTTGAGCTTCCATTACATTGTCGGCTGTGAGCATTCCTTCGCGAAATCCGAGTTGTGCTTGGCGCAAATTCTCATTTGCCTTATCCATGTTTATAGTTGTTGCATTGTATGTTTTCACAGCTTCTTGTGTCTTAAAAGCCGCTTGACTCACTTGAAGTTCAATCTTCTCCAGCGCATTCTCGAGGTTTAGGCGTTGGATATTGGTCTGTGTTTTAGATGCACGATATTTATTATAATTGCCACCCCAATGCCATAACGGAATTCTAATCATAGCACCGACACTGAACGCTCCCGCAAATTCTTTTTTGAATCCATCAAACATATTAGGGTTGGAAAATGAATACATACCTATAACTGCAATATTGGGAAGCATGGATGAAAGCTCCACTTTTTGTTTTTGTTCAAATATCTTCACTGCTAATTCCAACGATTGCACATCGGGGCGGCGCGAATACACATCGTTCATATTGTATTCGGTGGCAACCATTGTAGATATTTCATCGGTTTTACCCTCATCTTGAAGTGTAAATGTTGTATTTACCGGCAGTCCACATAGTTGAGATAGCAACATACGCGATAGCACTAATCCGTTTTTTACTTTGGTGAGATCTACCTGAGCTTCATTGAGCTTCACTGCCACGCTAAGCACATCGGCTTTAGTGGCAACACCTTGACGAAACATCGCATTTACATTGTTATTCAGAGAATCAAGCAGGTTAGTATATCCCTGCGCAAGTTTTTCTTTTGAGCTTAGTGATACGACTTGCCAATATGCGGCATCTACGTTGTATATTACCTCTTGTGCTTGCGAGTCACGCATCTTTGCTGCTAACTCTTCGGCATATTTCGTGATTTGATTCATGGCATGAATCTTTCCCCCCATAAACACAGGTTGAGTCAAAGTAAATGCCCCACCAAAAACATTGTGAATATCGTAGGTCATCGATTCCTTAGGAATCAATGCTACCGTCGATGGAACATAGTGACCATCTACTTTTATAGGGATTCCGGTAGCGGGATCTTTTACCAAATTAAAATCATACTGCCCAGTAGCCGGGTTAAACGATTTTGTGGGTAAAAGCTGGTCGCTATCGAAAATGGAAATCTTCTTCTGGTTGTACATATAAGTACCTTCAAAATCAATCCCCGGCAGATATGCCGCGATAGCTTCTTTTTTCTGGTATCCGGCTGCTTTCACTCGTTCTTCGGCAATTCTAATCTCTTTATTATTGCCTAATGCCATATTACGGCAAGAATCAAGAGATACTACATTTGCCTGAGCAAGAACTGCTGCTGAGTAGCATGT
>CAZYEO010000086.1:0-9786 GCA_964646495.1 uncultured Muribaculaceae bacterium | reverse complement strand
AAAACCCATTCCGCCATTATACGGGATGGCTTGCATCCCGTATAATGGCGGAATGGGTTTCTTCCATCCAATTACGATTATGCTATATCGTACGCCTTAATATTCTTCCTCATTGAAAAAAAAGTCCTCTTTGCTTGGATAATCAGGCCAAATGTCTTCAATACATTCGTAGGTTTCACCCTCATCTTCCATTTCCTGAAGATTTTCTATGACTTCGAGTGGTGCACCTGAGCGCATAGCAAAATCAATTAATTCTTCCTTGGTTGCAGGCCAAGGTGCGTCCTCAAGTTTTGAGGCCAATTCTAATGTCCAATACATATCTAAATGGTCTTAAAAATATTTCTTAAAATTTTATGATTTAATTTCTCAATATTAGAGCCTTAAATTTTGCGCAAAAATAGTGTATTATTTTATATTAGCAATCTTTATCCCAAAAAAATTCAACATTTTTGCTCTCAATATTGCTATATCTCGAAAATATGAAAAAATAATCGCTTAATCTATTGATATACTTGATCAAAGCGGGGTCGATGTAAGTTACTTCAGCCAGTGATATTATGCGTCGCTCACATCTTCTCGTTATGGTGCGGCACACGTGGGCTGTAGCAGCCACAATTGAGCCTCCCGGTAGTACGAAATTGGTTAATTTAGGAAGTATAGAGTCAATGCGGTCTATTTCATGCTCGATTATCTCAATATCTGTCGTGTTTAAGCCTTTTACTTTGGTCTGATTTCTTTCAGGATTATCAGTAGCAAGGTATGCTCCTATATTGAATAATTTACTTTGGATGGTTCGGAGCAAATTGATTGCATCGGGAAAGTCTGTTGCCAATGCGATGAGAACACCAATTTCTGCATTGAGTTCGTCTACCGTACCATAAGCTTCTAATCTTGCATCACTCTTGCTCACTCTCTTTCCCCCTACCAAAGAGGTAGTACCATTATCGCCGGTGGCAGTGTAAATATTACTTTTTTTCATAATTGTTGATTTTTTCTTTTTCTGATTCGTTTAGTATAGATACTAATTCATCGTTATTATGTGCTATACGCGAAACTTCTATTATGTGGCTGTCGCGTGCAAATTGTGAAACGGAAGTTTGCTCTAATTGTTCTATAACGTGGTCGAATATATGGTTAATATTTGCTACCACTATTTTCCGATTACGATCTTGGAGTACAATTAATTGAGATAGTGTGCTTATCCATTCATCAATAGTTCCGAGTCCACCGGGTAATACAACAAATATATCACCATTCTCAATCATTTTCGCTTTCCTATCGTTGAGGGTTTCGGATAATTCTACCGAATTGCATAGAGCATCTGCTCGATGGGCGAAGCATTGGGGTACTATACCCATTATTTTAGCACCATGCAGGTGTGCTTCTTCCGCCAATATATGCATCATTCCTGCGTTTACTCCACCATATACAAGGGTGTGTCCATGTTGTGCAATCCATCTGCCTACAGTTATGGCAGTAGCTTCATATTTCGCATCCAGATTTTGACGTGAAGAACAATATACTACAATATTCATTATGATTCCTAATTTTAACTAATTGGATGCGAATATATGGATAATTATCTGCAAATCCAGTTGTAAAGTCTAATTATTAATGAGAACGATCAGCAATTATGTGTGTGATTAATCAGGATTAGTATATTTTAATAATGCTGGGAAGCGTAGTGGCACAGCAAGTAATTATTTTTGCAGTATCAAATGTTATTATTATATTTGTATAGGGCAATTAAGCTGATATTAGTTGCCTAAAAAAGAACCAATATATAAAATTACCTCATGAAAATTGGAGATAAAATCCCTGAAATACTTGGTGTTGATGCCAATGGGAATATAATAAAAGCGGACGACTTTGCAGGAAAGAAACTGATAATATACTTCTATCCCAAAGATAGTACACCGGGATGCACTGCCGAGGCTTGTAGCTTGCGCGATGGGTATGGTGAATTGCTCAAAGAGGGATATGCTATAATTGG
The DNA here is from genome assembly GCA_964646495.1 of uncultured Muribaculaceae bacterium. GTDB lineage: Bacteria > Bacteroidota > Bacteroidia > Bacteroidales > Muribaculaceae > HGM05232. The sequence continues at coordinate 7,793 of CAZYEO010000086.1, read as the reverse complement.
AGTAAGTAAAGACTCTTCTGCATCACATGCAAAATTTGCAGAAAAATATAATCTTCCGTTTCCGTTGATAGCCGATACTGATTTGAAACTTAATGAAGCATTTGGAGTGTGGCAAAAGAAAAAGATGGCTGGACGTGAATATATGGGTACTGTGCGTACTACATTTGTTGCTGATGGTAACGGAGTTATTATCGATATTATTTCTAAGGTAGATACAAAAAATAGCGCAAACCAGATTTTGAACAAACAATAATAAAATATATATAATGGAAGAGAACGAAACATTAGACAATACAATCATTCCAGAAAATACTCTAAAGAACCCTAAAACGGTGAAAGCTGGGAAATCGGCAGCCAACTCACCTGCTCCAAATGAGAAATTGAAAGCATTGCAGGTGGCAATGGAGAAAATTGAGAAGACTCATGGCAAAGGCTCAATAATGAAGATGGGTGATGACAAAATAGAGGATATAGAGGTGATACCTACTGGATCTATCGGACTTAATTATGCACTCGGTGTAGGTGGATTTCCTCGTGGAAGAATAATTGAAATATATGGTCCCGAATCTTCGGGTAAGACCACACTTGCTATTCATGCTATTGCCGAAGCACAGAAAGCCGGTGGCATTGCTGCCATAATAGATGCTGAACATGCTTTTGATCGCTTTTATGCCGAGAAACTGGGTGTAGATGTAAATAATCTATGGATTTCTCAACCGAGTTGTGGAGAGGAAGCATTGGAGATTGCCGATCAATTGATACGCTCATCGGCTATCGATATTATTGTGATTGACTCTGTGGCAGCCCTTACTCCCAAAGCTGAAATAGAGGGGGAAATGGGTGACAGCAAAATGGGATTGCATGCTCGTCTTATGTCGCAAGCATTGCGTAAACTCACAGGAACAATTTCACGTACCAATACTACATGTATATTCATAAACCAATTGCGTGACAAAATCGGAGTAATGTTTGGAACACCCGAAACTACTACCGGTGGTAATGCTCTTAAATTCTACGCATCAGTACGTATCGATATTCGTAGATTGGGGCAGATAAAAGATGGAGATGAAGTGCTTGGTAATCAAACACGTGTGAAGGTGGTGAAGAATAAAGTTGCACCTCCATTCCGAAAGGCTGAGTTTGAGATACTTTTCGGTGAAGGAATTTCAAAGGTCGGTGAGATAATAGATCTCGGTGTTGCCTTCGGAATTGTGAAAAAAAGTGGCTCATGGTTCTCTTATGACGATACCAAGTTGGGGCAGGGGCGTGATGCTGCAAAACGCATAATAGCCGACAATCCAGAACTTGCGGAGGAGATAGAAGCTAAGATCATGAATGCTCTTAATGAAACACAGGGAAAGAAATAAAATAAATTTCTTTTATTTAATAAACGAATCGCCCTCATATTAAACTTATGAGGGCGATTCGTTTTTGTTACAAAGGATTATTTTTGTGCCTTTTCACGATTTTCTTTAAACTGGAGGGTTGCTTTCCCAAGAGCTTCCCAGTAGCCAGTGGTGCGCTCGACACCCTCAAGGGAGAATATACATACACCTTTAGATCCGGATTGAGATACGCGATTGAACATTGATGAAAGACTGTCGGCAGGAACGTGACCCACAAACAAACCTGAACACAAATACCCTTTACATCCGTTTCCTTTCATCTCTTTTACACCTTCTTCTGTAGCTTCTCCTACCCATTCATCATCTTTATCATAGAACTTATGATATATCATAGGAAATTCTATATCCAAATGAGTGAATCGGCTCCAATCTTGTCGTACTAATTTTCGTGATTCAGATGGCGATGCAAATACAGCTGCCGATGCCACCTTTCCATGTTTATGAATTTCATCGGCAAGAGCATTTGTCAGTTTCACTACTGCATCCAATCGATACTTCATCCAATCGGCAGTATCGGTGGGATTTTCAAGGGTCATGGGATCTGTTCCATATGTATCTTTATACATATTACGGCAATATTTGCAATAACAATGATCCCAATGAGGATATATCTTATCTTGTACTACGCCACGGCTCTCGTGCAACCCATAGGGGAGCATTGCATCCGGATATCGTATAAAATCGAGATGAACGCCACTTACACCATCTATTTCTGCTAATTCAGCCACCCGGTCTTTAAGGTATTCTGTAACTTCCGGACGAGATGGGCAGAGCCAGCGATAATGCTCGCGATTGTATAATTTAATGTCAAGACAAGATGAATCCTCGGCATTTACTTGATACCAATCTCGATTTAGAGTGCGTAAATTCATTTCACATCTATTTAATGTCCATATCCATGCGTGAAGCTCTATTCCATACTTTTTGGCATAAGGAACAGCCTTTTTTAGGGTTTCAATGGCATAGTGATCTACAAAATCTGTGGTGTCCTGCATTCCAACCGGATATCCTCCGTGTACTTCAAGTATAATAGCGTCGATATGTGCATCGGCAGCTTTACCAAAGAAATTGTCATATTGTTCAGGCGATGTCAGAGCTTTGCTTGACATCCAAGCCCACACCTTGGTCTCGATACTCTCCTTTTTTGTTGCACATGACATATATACCATCATAATACTAAGTATTGAAAATGACAATAATAATTTTTTCATCTGGAGTATTTGTTAAAATGATGGTTACAATCTTAGAATATGTAACCATCATTTAATTAGTTGAATTATATTTTATTTAACATCCCACCATACATTTTTCTGAACTTCAAAATCTTTACCACCCATTCGCTTATATGCTTCCTGTAGATTGTCATTATTTACAGTAGTTTCAGACGAAGGATAATAAATACGTTTTATATATGCAGCAGGAGTATTATTGGCTTGATCAGACGGGTTCATTATAAAGACACTTGAACTTACACTTGCAAATGGCATAAGAGTAGGTTTATGGTATTGGCGATGGTCGGACCATGTCTCAAATGAACACTCTTGGAATTGAGCTATATACTTTTGAGTAAGTATTTTGTCAAGAGCTGTATTGGTTGTCCCGGATTTATCATCATAGTTTACTGTAGTTCCATGATAGTTGGGGCTTTTAGAAGCCAAATAAGCGGTGATTTTATCTGCAGGAATACCAAATTCGTTCATGCTTGATTTAATACCTGCTTCATAGAATGCTTTAGCATCTCCTGCCATTAGTCCGCGTTCCACGGCAATTGCTTTTAAGAAACAAACCTCGCTATATTTCATGATAGGGTATTTGCGATCGGCAGTTTCATAAAAGAATGGACCTATTTTGGAGAAATCGCTTACGAATTGACCATTTATCATTGAAGCGCCTACACCGGAGCTTACATTACCGGGATCAGTACCGTTCCATTGACCATTGAGCGAAGGGGTAGCAACCGTTTCAATGACGCCCGAAGGTTCAAAATGAATAGGAGCACGAGGATCAACTGTAGCCGGAGCATTGATTGCTGTTAGAATATTATCTTTAATATTGGGATTAGCAGCTTTATCGGCAGCTGTAGGCCATGCTTGTCCACCAAGTCCGGTTACTAAACGAAGATATGCAGTAGACATGTGAATTACGCTGGCTCCTTTGTGGAAATAGATCGGATTTTGAGAAGATAGCTCATTTAGCTTAGTTCCTTGGGCAAGTAGAGCGGCATCAGCATCAGAACTCATCACGCCTTGAGAAATTGCAGTAGCAATTTCAGCTCTTGCTTTGGTTTCATCCACATCAGCAATACGAAGTGCTAAGCGCAGGCGAAGAGAAGCCGCAAATATTTTCCATTTTGCTATATCACCACCATATATCAAATCATATACACCAATATTATTAGGGGCAGAAGCATCTAAAGCATTGTATGCATCTGTAAGATCGTTAAACATATTGTTGTATACCTCTTGTTGTGTGTCATATTTTGGTTTTGAAATACCAGCAGCAGCTTCTGAATATGGAATATCTCCGATACAATCGGTGAGGCGTTGCATCACATACACGCGGCAAATTTTAGATATCTGAGCAATGTTGTTATACTTTTGACCGTTTCTAATAATAGAATTAAAATTGGTGAGAGCCACATAAGATAAATCCCAAAGACCCTGAACATAGCGTGAATCAACGCTATAATCGGAGGCTGATAGACCGTCATTTGCCGAATATTCGCAGAATGTGCTCACTACCAATTGATCACTTTGCTGCCAATTTGAGCTATACATTATAGAGCGGCTCTGCGCATATATAAGCTGAAACTTTGGGTCTACGGTTTCGGGCGTAGGATTATTAGGGTCTATGTTCATATCATTAAACCCATCGGTACACCCTGTTGCAGTAATTGCTAATACTGCACCTAACATTAATGATTTTATTATTTTGTTCATGATTTGATACTTTATTAGTTAGAATACTACATTTAGATTGAACCCAAAAGAACGAGTAGAAGGTAAAGAAGCCGTTTCCACACCTTGACCATTACCGGTCGAGTATGTACATTCAGGATCAAATCCGGGAAGGTTGTTGTAAAGGAAGCATACATTGTTGGCTACGGCACTTAACTTAAGTCCACGAATTATGGTTTTGCTAAACCACTTGTCTGGCAAACTCCATGTTAAGTTAAGTTCACGCAAACGTACATTTGTAGTATCGTAAATATAATTTCCGATATTGCCATAGAATTGTCCCCAATATGAGGTAGGATCTAATTCCACAGTATTTGGCTGTCCGGTATTTACATTTATACCTTGAGAAATAAGACCTTTGCCTGTCTCGTAGAATTCTTTACGACCTGCAACGGTTTCTTGTGTTTGTCCACAGGATTGTAGACGCATCATTGATTGTAGATATACATCACCACCATAACGAATATCGATTAAGAATCCGAATGATAGATTCTTCCATGTTAGTGTAGAACCGATACCGGCAGTCCAATCAGGATTCATATTACCGGAGGCACGAAGAGTCCCATCAACGATGTATTTTCCATTGTCACCTACAAGTCGATTACCTTTGTCATCATATTTAAAGCCGTTGGTGTAAATTTGTCCGTAAGGTTCACCTACTTTAGCCATAACATAGCAGTTTTGTCCCATAGGCTGAGCGAGAGTGATAGATTCTACTCCCTCGGTGAGTTCCTTGACTGTAGAAACATTCTTTGCGAAGTTAAGATTAACATTCCAATTCCAATCTTTTGTGCGGATAGGAACAACGTTAGCCATCACTTCCCAGCCATGATTGTCGAGTCTTCCGGCGTTGATCATCTTATATTGATAGCCTGATGTGATAGATGTAGGCATCGCTATGATTTGGTTGTATGCACGCTTGTTGTAGTATGTAACATCAAGAGCCAAACGGTTGTCAAATAAACGTATGTCGGCTCCAAATTCCATTGATTTTATCATTTCAGGCTTTAACTCCGAGTTTGGTTTTGTAGAAGGTTCATAAGCCCCCATCACACCACCTGCCATATTGCTAATCGTTCCAAGGCTTGAGTTTAATTGATAAGGATCTGTGTCATTACCTGCTGTGGCATAAGATGCACGTAGTTTTGCAAAAGTAATCCAAGTAGGAAGATCAACTTGAGCTTTTTTCAAAATATCAGTAACTATCATGCCCAATGAGAATGAAGGATAGAAGAATGAACGATTGTTTTTAGGAAGAGTAGACGACCAATCATTGCGAGCTGTAATATCTAAAAATAAATAGCTATCCCATGATAGTTGTCCCAACGCATATAATGATTGTACCTCTTTTTCTGAATGATATGTGTTAGTAGTCACACTGATTCCATTTTCAATAGTATACAATTCGGGAATATTAAGACCTATTGCTAATGAAGAAATGCTTTGATACTTACGGTTCATCAGGTTACCACCAACAGAAACCATTCCTGAAAATTTAGATTCGGCTATATTGTCTTTTTGTGCGGTTACTAAGAAATCGGCGTTATATTCAGAAAATGTTTGTGATCCGTATGCATATCTACCATTTTTATATGTAGCACTGCTCACCAATCCATGACGATACCATTTTTCAGCATTTTTAGAATATGTATCACCACCAAAACGTACCATTGCGTTCAACCAATCGAAAATATCATATTTTAATGACATAAAACCATTGACGCGATTAGTGATATCAGAGTTGCCGGTGAGAGATGTTGCAGCGTATGGATTGTTTACGATAGTAAGTAATCCGGGATACCAATCGATGATACTACCATCTTTGTTGAATATATTTTTCATTTCGTGCAAATTGATGCTACGAGGTGTATAAATCAAAGCAAAGATAGGATTGAATCCTGAGGCTGAAAATTCGGGACGCCCTTGTCCTTTTTGATATGAATAATTTAATTTTGCATCTAAATGTAGATTCTTGATTATTTCAGAACCTATACGTAGTGATGCGTTTGTTCTATCAAGTTTATTATTAGGAACTACACCTTTACGAGTGGTATTTGCCAATCCCACGCGATAGTTTATTTTCCCTGATGATCCGGCAACATCCAATGAATTAGTCCATGATGTCCCTGTATTCATAAAATCAGAAAAGTTGTTGTTCTTAGCTACAAATGGACGGGCTGTCCCCGACCAGTCAGTGATTAATTGACCATTCATTTCCGGTCCCCACGAGTTGCGTGAAGTGTTTAGATACTGGCCGTTTGTTCCTTGTCCATAGGTATTTTGCAACTCTGGTTGAATCATTACATTTTCAAAAGTAAAGTTAGAGTTATAAGTTACTACAGCCTTCCCTTGAGCACCTTTTTTTGTAGTAACAAGAATTACACCATTACCACCTCTCGAACCATAAAGAGCCGTAGCTGACGGGCCCTTCAATACTGAAATAGATTCCACATCGTCTGCATTCAACATAGATAATCCGTCACCTGTGTCCGAAAACCCAGCTCCCCACGAGTTTTCACTGGTGTTGTCTACACCTTGAGTATTGTCGAAAGGAACACCATCTACGACAACAAGAGGCATATTATTTCCTGAAATTGAGTTATTACCACGTATGGTGATGCGGTTGGAACCTCCGGGAACAGATGTACCGGTGATGTTCATACCTGCCACTTTTCCATTGAGGGATGTTGCAATGTTGGTCGTGCGGTTCTCGATAAGCGCGTCACCTTTCACATCTTGTACCGAATATCCAAGAGCTTTTTTTTCGCGCTTCATGCCAAGAGCAGTTACTACAACTTCGTCCAGAGCATTGTCTGTAGCCGATAGTATAATGTCGTAATTAGAATCTGAAGTTAATGGGACTTCTTTTGTGTTGTATCCGATACATGAAATTACCAAAGTTTTCCCATTGGAAGGAATTGTAATTGAGAACTTTCCATCAACATGTGTGGCAGTACCGGTTGAAGTTCCCTTTACTAAAATACTTGCACCGATTATCGGTTCTCCACTGGTATCAGTTACCAACCCGGTGACCTTTTTGGAATCGGTCTTGCTAACTGATACATTTTGTTGTGCTGTTGCTGTAAAAGCATAAGTGCCTCCCCAGAATGTCATGAAGAGAGCAGCGATCAACGCGTAATGTTTCATTCTTTGTTAAATAATAATTTAAGGTTAAACAAAATGAATATTATAAAATTAAATTTCCAACGTATAAATATATTGTGTACAATGTAGGTCCAAAAGTAATCTTTTATAAATTATAAATATCTATTTTTCATATGTTTTTTAACATGTTATATGCTGAATATATGAGAGATATGGAGTGCGTAAATTTACTAAATACCCGATTTTAATTTAAATATAATATGATTTGGGTGAATATATATAAATATTGATACGTAAATTGCATAAATAGAAAATATTTATTACA
>CAZYEO010000085.1:0-9926 GCA_964646495.1 uncultured Muribaculaceae bacterium | reverse complement strand
CTTATAGAATTTATTGAATTTAAATACTCCTCCGGGTTGGTTTTCATAATCACGAATAGTCCAGATGTTACCTGCATCTATAAATGCTCCCAATTCTAATACCCAGAAAAGTTTTGCGCGATATTCCATGCTTAAATCCAAACGAATATCACCACATTGATTTATAAAGTTGCTTACTGAATTATCTCCGTTATAACTTCCCGGTCCTAAACTTCGTACACTCCAACCACGTACTCCATTTGCTCCTCCGGCATAAAATCTCTTTTCAAAGGGTAATATTTTGGAGTTACCGTAAGGCACGCCAATTCCTCCTCCTGCATGAAATGCGATCATGTGGCGTGGGTTGAATTTATGTGTAAAGGTATAATCTACTTCCGATTTCATATATTGAGAATAGGCAATTCCGAATATTTTATATGTGTCATCACTTTTGTGCTGACCGAAAAGATTGGACATGGCATAAAGGAAATTACCAGCAATTTCCATGCTTGCGCGCACAGTATATATATTTGTTTGATATTTCTGTTTGAAGGGGGTGTTAGGTGCTTTATTTGTGTGGTAAAACACATATCCAGCTCGCATAATAAAGTGATCTTCGTATGAATATCTAAGTAGCGGATTTGTGATGCTATCAAGAAAATTATTGGTTCTTTTGGGGAGGTACACATAATTTACATCGATAAGGTCAAATGTGTGGCGAGTAGTATTCTGTTTCTCAGTCCAGTGATATTTCCATCCTACCCCTGCAATCACACGAGTGTATTCGGGACGTTGTTGATAACTGAACGATGTAGCCAACTCTGTGGTAGCGAGTATCTTCTGCTTAAAACTCTTGCGAAGAAATGGAAATTTGAATTTAGGAAAAGTCACGCTCACATCTCCGTTGTATTCGGTGTAATTTTTATTGATAAGCCCCGACAAATCACCTGAAAGACTTTCATAAGAAGCGCGAAATTTAGTAGTAAGTACTTCAGATCCATTACCGATGTTGCGATGTTGATATGATGCACCTACACCAAATCCCAAATCCCCTTCCGAATTGGTCCCTTCGAGAGATAAAGATACGGTTTGGGATTTCCCTTTGGTAAGCAGAATATAAGCGTCCATAAATGTATGACCGTTTATATCACCAATGGGACGATAATTGATGTTGATAAACTTCAATATACCGAGTCGTCCTAAAGCCTGATAAGTTTTATCCGTATTAATTGTGCTATAAGGCTTCCCGGGTTCTATAAAACAACATTCTTCCATTACTCCCGGACGCAGATATTTATCTGCTCCGTATAGGATGATGTATTTTTTATATTCCATTGTATCGGCTGCTTCAAATGTCTGATTTTCATGCATCGTAAGCGGGTCGTAATTGGTCACGAATACCACATTTCTCACAATAAATGGCTTGTGTGAAGTATAATATGGCATCTTAGGATTGGAATATGGGCGTTGGGTATTCAGGGTGATGTTCACCTCTTTTGAACCGGCAGCCGTGTCGGCAGTAAAAGTAATGTAATCCTTGTTGAATGCAAAATATCCCTTGTTGCGCAGACGGTCGGTTATGGATGTGCGTTCCAATTCCAGATTATTTCTATCAAACAGATCAAGTTGCTTTATTACAAAATGAGCCGAATCTGCCATAATAAGCTTGCGAAGGGTATCATTAGGAATATTATACGTGATGGATTTAATGAAATGAGGTTCGCCTGCCTCCACATTATAATTTACTTTTATTTTCCGCTTTTTATCTATCCTTATTGTATCTATGCTCACCTTTGTATCCATGTATCCCTTGTTGATCATGGCTTTTTGTAATTGAGTCACAGATGCATCTGTAAGATTCTGGTCGTAAACCACCGGAGGTGCACCAACCCGTCTTATCCATTTATTAAGCCATTTAGTACTGTCTTTCCCCGAAAGGTTATAGAAAGCAAGTTGTAATTTCAATTTGCCCAGAACTATGTGGTTGGGAGTCTGTCGCAGATAATTGTTGAGGTCGGAAGACTTAATATTCGAGTTGTCTACAATATTTATTTTCACCTCATCGAGCAAGTATTTCCCCTGTGGAACATGCTTTGCAGAGCCACAAGAAACAAGAGCAGCAAATATCACTGCTATAATTCCGGGAAGTATGTATCGCGATATATTATTTAGCGTCATAAATTAATATGAATGGGCTACAAAGATACTATAATTGAAAGCAAAGAAAAAATGAAAACCACAAATTCATCCTTATCTATAATATCTCTGTTTCAGGATCTATAATATGGAAATTGAAATATGATGATTTTACATTATAATTGTGTACCTTTATTTTGATGCTGTTATTGATAGAATGTAATTATATTGGCATAGATTGTGATAAAAATAGGACTTTTTGCTATTTAAAATGATAAAAATGTAAGTAAATAGAAATATTTCATGAAAATATTTGCTTCGTAATAAATTACCTCTTAAATTTGCAGTCGATAACAGAAACATAACAAAAATGAACAATTTATATTCACATCCTTTTTCCTTGTTGGTACTCCTACTGGTTGTCGTCGTGGAAAGCGTGATTCTTCAATGAATAACGAGGTTGGGTGTGCATATATACAGGCATAAGATATTTGTATAATAATTAATTATAACCTTCCCACCTCGAAAGATTTTGGGAAGGTTTTTTCATTTTATAAAAGATATATAATCATGGCATTTCCATTAAGAAGCAGTATCACAACCTCCGGTCGCCGTATGGCGGGTGCGAGAGCTTTGTGGAGAGCAAACGGAATGAAAGAGGAGCAGATAGGTCGTCCGGTAATTGCGATTGTAAATTCATTTACACAATTTGTTCCGGGGCATACTCATTTGCATGAAATAGGTCAGATGGTAAAAAGTGAGATTGAAAAGTTGGGATGCTTTGCTGCTGAGTTCAATACTATTGCCATCGACGATGGTATAGCAATGGGACACGATGGAATGCTGTATTCACTTCCCTCGCGCGACCTTATAGCCGATAGCATTGAATATATGGTGAATGCTCATCGTGCTGATGCGATGGTGTGTATCAGTAATTGCGATAAAATTACTCCCGGTATGCTTATGGCTGCCATGAGACTTAATATACCTGCTATATTTGTTTCCGGAGGTCCTATGGAAGCCGGCAAACTTGGAAATCGTGCACTCGATCTTATTGATGTAATGATTGACGGAGCAGATAATAGTGTGAGCGATGATGCCATAGCTCAATTAGAGCGTTCGGCTTGTCCCACTTGCGGTTCTTGCTCAGGAATGTTTACAGCCAATTCAGTGAATTGTCTTAATGAGGCGATCGGAATGGCATTACCCGGAAATGGTACTATTCTTGCAACTCATATAAATCGTAAAAAATTATTTGAAAAAGCGGCTCGCATGATTGTGAAAAATTGTGAGGCATATTATAATAATGAAGATACATCTGTATTGCCACGGAGCATAGCCACTCGTTCAGCATTTCTCAATGCCATGACTTTGGATATAGCTATGGGGGGAAGCACAAACACAGTGCTACATCTTCTTGCAATAGCAAATGAGGCAGAAGTGGATTTTACGATGAAGGATATTGATATGCTTTCGCGCAAAACACCTGTGTTGTGCAAAGTAGCTCCAAATTCACACTATCATATTCAAGATGTGAACCGAGCCGGAGGAATACCCTCAATAATGTATCAATTGGCAAAAGCCGGATTAATAGACACATCGGTGAGTAGAGTGGATGGGATGACTCTCGGTGAGGAGATTGAAGAATTTGCAATCGAGGGAAATAATTACTCTGATAATGCTGAAGAATTATGGAAAACAGCTCCGTGTGGTATATACAATATCACTCTTGGTTCGCAAAATAATATGTATAAAGAAACCGACAATGATCGTAGCAATGGATGTATCCGTGATGCTGAAAATGCCTATGTTAAGGATGGCGGACTTGCCGTGCTCTACGGAAATATAGCTAATGATGGGTGTGTGGTGAAAACTGCCGGAGTGGATGAAAGTATTTTCCATTTCAAAGGCACTGCAAAAGTATACGAGTCGCAAGATGATGCGGTAGAGGGAATATTGAAAGATGAAGTAGTGGCAGGAGATGTAGTGGTAATAACATACGAAGGTCCTAAGGGTGGACCCGGAATGCAGGAGATGCTATATCCTACATCATATATTAAATCAAAGCATTTAGGAAAAGAATGTGCATTGATTACCGATGGACGTTTCAGTGGGGGAACCTCCGGACTTTCTATCGGTCATATATCACCGGAAGCGGCAGCAGGAGGAAATATAGGGTTGGTGCGCACCGGAGATATAATAGAAATTGATATTCCTAATCGAGCAATAAATGTGATACTCGATGATACCTCGTTGGCGGCTCGTCGCCTTGAAGAGGAATCAAGAGGTAAGGATGCATTTACACCAATGGTGCGCAATCGCGTAATATCAAAAGCCTTAAAAGCTTATGCATCAATGGTTACAAGTGCCGATAAAGGTGGGGTGAGAGAATAAAAATTATTTTAGAATTATAATATTACAAGATATGAATGATCAGATTTCGGGTGCGGAAGCATTGATTAAATCCTTGTTGGCTGAAGGGGTAGATACCGTTTTCGGTTATCCGGGAGGTGCTATAATCCCAGTTTATGACCATCTATATGATTATCATAATGAGTTGAAGCATATCCTTGTACGTCACGAACAGGGAGCAACCCATGCAGCTCAAGGGTATGCACGTGTTTCCGGTAAACCGGGTGTGGTAATTGTGACTTCGGGACCCGGAGCCACAAATGCAATAACCGGGATTTCGGATGCAATGATGGATAGTACTCCATTAGTAGTAATCACAGGACAGATAGCGAGTGCGTATCTTGGTACTGACGCTTTTCAGGAAACAGATGTCATCGGTATAACGCAGCCTGTGACTAAATGGAGCTATCAAATACGTAATGCAGAAGATATTCCTTGGGCGGTAGCAAGAGCATTTTATATAGCCTCTACAGGTCGCCCCGGTCCGGTAGTGCTTGATTTTGCTAAAAATGCGCAAGTGGGAATGTGTCAATGGAATTATCAGAAGTGTGATTTCATACGCAGTTATACTCCTCGTCCTGAAATTGAGCCTGAGGTGCTAAAAGAAGCTGCATTATTAATCAATTCAGCAAAACGCCCGATGATTCTTGCCGGTCAAGGGGTAATGATTTCGGGGGCTGAAAAGGCTCTTATTGAATTAGCGGAAAAAGCCGATATTCCGGTAACCAATACTTTGCTGGGCTTATCTACTATTCCCACCGACCACCCATTATATAAGGGTATGCTTGGAATGCACGGGAATATAGGACCTAACGTGGCTACTCTAAAAAGTGACTTGCTTATAGCTGTGGGGATGAGATTTGACGACAGAGTCACAGGCGATGCTAAAAAATATGGGCAAAATGCTAAAATTATACATATTGACATCGATAATTCTGAATTTGACAAGAATGTGAAGTCGGATGTGCAGATTCATGGTGATGCTAATGATGCTTTGTTAGGATTGATTCCATACGTTCACAAATCGACACACAAGTCATGGCTTGAGTCATTCAAGCCGTGTGAAATGGTGGAGATAAATAAAGTGATAAACCCTGAATTGACGCCGGAATCGGAAGAGATGCACATGGGTGAAGTCGTGAGAAAAGTTTCGGAAGCCACAGGAAATAAAGCTGTATTGGTAACTGATGTGGGGCAAAATCAGATGTTCTCATCAAGATATTTCAAATTTACATCAACTCGCAGTATAATTACCTCCGGTGGACTCGGTACTATGGGCTTTGGTCTGCCTGCCGCAATAGGGGCAAAAGTAGGAGCTCCGGATCGCACGGTATGCTTTTTTGCCGGTGATGGCGGATTGCAAATGACAGTAGAAGAACTTGGTGTAATACTTCAATATAATATAGGGGTGAAAATCATTGTTTTAAATAATGACTTTTTGGGAATGGTGCGCCAATGGCAAGATATATTCTACCACAAGCGTTATTCCGAAACAAAGATGACCAATCCCAATTTCGTAATGCTTGCCAATGCCTATGGTATTCCAGCAGAGAATGTGGAAACAAGAGAAGAATTGGCTGCTGCGATAGATAGAATGCTTGCACATGATGGCGCATATCTTTTAAATGTGAAGGTAGAGGAGCAGGGGAGTGTTTTCCCTATGATTCCAGCCGGTCATGAAGTAAGCGATATTTTGCTCTCTAAAACTGAAAAATATAAAATCTAAGATACTGTCATGGATGATAAAAACAGATTATATACCGTTACGGTGTTCTCGGAAAATAGAGTAGGGTTGCTCAATCAAATCTCTATTATATTCACACGCCGTAAATTAAATATCGAGAGTTTATCTGTATCACCATCTTCAATAAAAGGGGTGCATAAATTCACCATCACCGCTTATAGTGATGTGGAAGCTATGGAGAAACTCGTAAAGCAGATTGAGAAGCGTATTGATGTGCTTAAATCTTTTTATTACACCGATGATGAAATCGTGTATCAAGAGATTGCACTATATAAAGTACCTACGATTAAACTTCTGGATGAAGAAAATCTTGAAATAATAATTCGCAAACATAATGCACGTATTCTTGAAATTACAAGAGAATATACTGTAATTGAAAAAACGGGACATTCCGAAGAAACAGAGGCATTATTTTCTGAACTTAAAAGATATGGAATCACTCAATTTGTTCGTAGTGGCAGAGTGGCTGTAACAAAGTCGATAAAGGAATATGTAACAGAGTTTATCGACGAACAAGCACAACGACAAGAAATGTATTTGAAATGAATACAGATTTGAAAGAATATACGAAGCGATATTTTCTTACACCTGCGGAGTGTAATCCGGAGCAACAACTCCCTATTAGTGGGCTTGTAGCTAAGATTATAGAAGTTGCTACCGAGCATGCCAATATGTGGGGCGTAGGTTATGCATCGCTTATTGAAAGCAATGAAGCATGGGTGCTGTCACGTGTAACAGTAGAGATGAAAAGGTACCCACGTGTAAACGAATATTATTCACTATCTACATGGATTGAAGGGTATAATCGTCATTTTTCCGACCGTAATTTTGCAATTTTAGATTCAGATGGCAACGAAATCGGATATGCAAGAACTGTGTGGGTGGTGATTAACAGTGTGACGCGAGAAAGTGCTGATATATCAAAATTCAGTTATATCGTTAATAATATTTCGGAGCGAGAATGTCCGATAGAGAAGCAGTCTCGTATGAAATCTATTAACCCTACTCGCACGTCAATCTATAAATTTCAATATTCCGACACCGATTTCAACCGTCATGTGAACACATGCCGATACATAGAGTTGCTAATGAATCAATGGTCGCTCGATTATTTCGACAATCACAGATTGGAACGATTTGAAATAGCATTTATACGTGAAACTAAGTGTGACGATACTGTAGAAATAATTTTGGCTGAAGAGGGTGGAGATTGCCGTGCTGATATCGTATATGACGGTGATGTGCATTGTAGAGCAAGATTGGTATTCAGTGAAGAAAATTATCTTAGTTGATAGAAAGAAATAAAAACAGAAACATTATATTTACAAATCTTTAAAAACAAGAAAAGATTATGGCAAAAATGAATTTTGGCGGAGTTGAAGAAAACGTAGTAACCCGCGAAGAATTTCCTTTGGAAAAAGCAAGAGAAGTATTGAAAGATGAAACTATTGCAGTTATCGGATATGGTGTGCAGGGTCCGGGTCAGAGTTTGAACCTCAGAGATAACGGATTCAATGTAATTGTAGGACAACGTAAAGGTGGAAAATCATGGGATAAAGCTGTTGCTGACGGTTGGGTTCCAGGTGAGACACTTTTTGAGATTGAAGAAGCTGCACAACGTGGAACTATTATTCAATATCTTCTTTCGGATGCTGCTCAGATAGAAGTGTGGCCTACGATTAAAAAGCATCTTACTCCCGGTAAGGCTCTTTATTTCTCTCATGGCTTCGGTATTACTTATAGTGACAGAACCGGAATTGTGGCTCCGGCAGATGTAGATGTGATTCTTGTAGCTCCTAAGGGATCTGGCACATCATTGCGTCGTATGTTCTTGCAAGGACGTGGTTTGAACTCGAGTTTTGCATTATATCAAGATGCAACAGGCAAAGCGAAAGATCGTGTAATAGCATTAGGTATCGGTGTTGGATCAGGATATTTGTTTGAAACCACATTTAAGAAAGAGGTTTACAGTGATCTTACTGGCGAACGCGGAACATTAATGGGTGCTATTCAAGGTTTGCTATTGGCACAATATGAAACTTTGCGTGAAAATGGACATAATCCATCAGAAGCATTCAATGAAACAGTAGAAGAATTGACACAATCATTGATGCCATTATTTGCTGAAAATGGAATGGATTGGATGTATGCCAATTGTTCTACAACAGCCCAACGCGGCGCGCTTGATTGGATGGGACCATTTCATGATGCTACAAAACCGGTGTTCCAAAAATTATATTCAGAAGTAGCAAAAGGCAACGAAGCTCAACGCTCAATTGACACAAATAGCAAAGTAGATTATCGTGAAAAATTGGAAGAGGAGCTTAAAGCACTTCGCGAGAGTGAAATGTGGCGTGCAGGTGAAGTTGTACGCAAACTTCGCCCCGAAAACAACTAAAATTCAGATTTTAGGATAAAAATATAAGGGAAGTACTTTTCGGTACCTCCCTTTATTTATTATGCCATTGTCTTAATTCAATCCTAATGGTTAAGTTATTTATTAAAACTCTGTTTCGTCAAAGTAAAATACTATATTTCCATTATAATCCATAAAGGCATCTTTGTTATTATCTAATTTGAAGTGGATTAAGTTTTCACTAAGATTGTCTATGCCACCTATCATATCTCTACCATCTGAGTAGAATAGACATTGGGGCCCAAAACTTATCTGTCCTAAGAATACTCCATTCATCTCTTTAAATGGAGCTTTGTCAAAATCAAACCCAGGTAATTCTTCACTAATAATATTGTAATTACGATCGAGAAGATAATATTCCGTGGCAATTCTCGCAATTGTATTTCCATTGCTAAGGCATGGGAAGAGCTGATAATAATCTGGGCTAATGATTTCACCTTTCTTATTTATCATTACCCAATCTCCATTACGTTTTTTTACGGAAGCGCGCCCGGTCTTAAATGAGAATGGCTTATGGGTAAAGTTGGCTGGGATAACCATATTACCTGTTATGTCAATAAATCCCCATTTTAGATCTCCACTTGTAATTGGAGTTGCTACAGCAGCCATCCCTTCACTAAAATCTTCAACTTTGAAAAATTGAGGAGCTATAACAATTTTACCGGCTTTATTTATAAATCCCCATCGTTGTTTTGACATATTATAATAAGCAGCTAATCCATCATGAAAAGGACGCAGTGGTATCACATCGGATGACCAGAGTGAACCTATATATTGATTAAGGTGAGGAAATACAGCTATGCCTTTTGTATTAATGATTACTTGCTGATATGCTTTACCCACTTTTTTTATTACAGTTGCATATCCGTCTTGGAAGTTAGATACTTTAACTACAGAGGGGAGTGCAATTCTATTACCGCTCTTATCAATTATAAACCAGTTGAGTCCACGTTTGCCTTCAAGAGCTACCATGCAATGCCCATTATCAAAATGTGGAGTACCATAAGAATCAAATTTCCATTTAAATGGAATTACAAGCTTTCCTTCCTCATTGAAAAATCCCCATGCTTGAACATCTCTATTATATATAGGAAGCATTCCGTTTGTGATTTTAAAGTCGCTATCATAATTATTTATTCTAATAACGTTTTTTACATTGTCCCAACTAATGGAATTAAAGAAAACTCCTTTTTTTACATTTTGTAATATTTCTGTTTCTTCTTTTTTTTCTTTTAGTTC
>CAZYEO010000084.1:0-10297 GCA_964646495.1 uncultured Muribaculaceae bacterium | reverse complement strand
AAATTAAATGTCAATTATTTACAATTTATTTTCATCACAAAGTGTCAAACTCCCGCGTTTCACCTGTTTTTGAATCTCTTCGTATTTGATATATGGCTCAAATGTAAGCCCTTTAAATGTAATTGTATCCATCGCGTATAAATCTTTCGCAAAGGTAAGAAAAGTTGATAAGGTGACAAATATAAAATCCTAACAACCGTCATTTTAGTTAGCGTTAATTAACAGACTTCCCATAAGTTGGTCGGGAAAACACTTCATTATCATATTATTCGTTCTTAATTCAATTCTTTTTGCCACAGATTCTCTATATAATGTAGAATTTATTACTTTTGTGTATAAAATGTGAAATGTGTTTTTTATGCGCATAAAATATTAGGCGTATGAAAGTTGTTAATGATTAATTTATTGTTGCATGAAGATATTTAAGGCGTCAGAAATTAAAGAAATTGATCTGGTTACCATCCAAACTGAACCGATATCATCGCTCAACTTAATGGAAAGGGCTGCCTCTGCAATCACTTGTGAAGTGATTTCGAGATGGCTCCCCAATAAACGTGTGGTGGTGTTTGCCGGTCCGGGGAATAATGGTGGCGATGCCTTAGCAGTGGCTCGAATGCTGATAGAACAGGGCTATAGGCTCGAAGTGTTTTTATTCAATATTGGTGCAAGCAAGCTTTCTGACGATTGCAACGCCAACAAAGAAAGGCTTTTGGCTCTCGGTGAGATTGATTTCACTGAGGTTACCAATGAATTTTCACCACCTTACTTATCGAAAGAAGATCTGGTAATAGATGGATTGTTCGGGTCGGGACTGAAAGAGCCTCTTAAAGGTGGATTCACAGCCTTAGTGCGATATATAAATGAAAGTGGTGCATTCATTGTATCGATAGATGTTCCTTCGGGACTTTTTTGTGAGTGGAACTTAGAGAATAATCGTCGCAATATAGTAGAAGCCAATCTCACTCTCACATTTCAATTTCCCCGATTAGCATTCTTCTTTGCCGAGAACTGTAAATTTGTAGGGGAATGGAAAGTACTCGATATTGAGCTCAATCAAGATGCAATAGCTCACTATCCCACCGATTATTATCTTATTGAAAAATCTGACGTAAAAGATTCGCTGAAAAAACGCCACGCTTTTACCAATAAATATGATTTCGGTAGCATGATGCTCATTGCCGGAAGTTACGGAATGATGGGGGCAGCGATAATAGCAGCAAGGTCGGCAATGCGTGCCGGAGCAGGACTCGTAACTGTGCATACTCCACGTTGCGGATATTCAGTGATACAGGGAAATGTGCCCGAAGTTTTGTTTAAAGCAGATAAACAGGATCTTTTCATCTCCGATATGACACTTAGTCACACCTACGACTCTGTGGCAATAGGTCCGGGAATAGGCACCCACAATCTCACTATTGATGCACTCGAAAGATTTCTTATAAATTCCAAAACGGCGTGCATACTTGATGCTGATGCTCTCAATTGCATTGCTAAACGCCCTGCATTGCTCAACTCAATTCCGGTGATGTCGATAATCACTCCGCATGCCAGAGAATTTGACCGTATTTTCGGCGATCATTTATCAGAAGAGATGCGCCTACGCAAAGCATTGGAAGTAGCAAAATACTACAATATAATCGTAGTTTTGAAGGGACATCACACCCTCACAGTGCGTCCCGATGGCAAAGTATATGTAAATAGCACAGGAAACTCCGGAATGTCTACAGCAGGTAGCGGAGATGCGCTGGTAGGCATCATTTCAGCATTTGTGGCACAAGGCTATAAACCTGAAGTGAGTGCAGTGCTGGGAGTGTTTATTCATGGATATGCAGGAGATAAAGCCATGCAGAAACATGGGCAATACGGACTCATAGCATCCGACATTATTGATAACATAGGCATTGCCATAAAAGAAATAATAGGTAAACCATAATTTATAAAGACAAAGATCAATGATTAGAGGAATAATTACGATATTGACAGTGTCAATACTGGGAAGTGGAGCAATAATGGCTCAGCAAACCCAGAAACTTACCGCATCCAAACATAATGAATACGGCTTGATATACACATTGCCTATTACTCACCTCAAAATCGATGTAACGGCAGAAAAAACCATAAAAACAGCCGGACCATATTTTAAATATGCGAAAAAATATCTCGGCAATGAAAATGCTATTGTAGAAAATGCCGAAATATGGTCGCTAAAGGATGTGGAGATAACACCTTATGGTGTGCCGGATAGGGAAAATGAGTATCTCATGCAATTTAAAAATGGCTCTGCTCCATTTCTCACACTCAACAAAGCCGGGCTCCCTACCTCAATAAACATCATGGTAGACGAATCGGCAACCTCTACCGTAGCTACACCTATCCCATTATTACCATCAAAAGATAAAAGATCTAAATCAATGGTGATGTCGGGCGAAATGCTCACAAGTCAATCCACAGCTAAAAAAGCGGAACTCGCAGCCAATCAGATATACAAAATTCGCGAAAGCCGTACAAATATTCTTACTGGCGAAGCTGATCAAATGCCACCAGACGGTGATGCACTTAAAATAGTGATTGATGGGCTTAACTCACAAGAAGAAGCTCTCACTGCAATGTTTATGGGGTCGGAAAGAAAGGAAACTGTTACTCAAAGTTTTGATTATGTACCCAACACCACCGAGGAGCAAACTGTAATATTCCGCTTATCTGATTTTAAGGGAATAGTGGATCGCAACGACCTAAGTGGTGAACCGGTATATCTCAATCTCAAAATCACGGAAAAAGGTGAACTTCCTGTAAACGAGAAAGGTGAAGTAAAAAAACTGCCTAAAGGCGCAGTGATATACAAAATACCCGGAAAAGCGCAGGTAGCATTGAAATACAATGGAAAGACATTACTCGATAAGTCGGTGCAAGTAGCGCAATTCGGTGTTGATTTCGGGCTTGACCCCGGAATGTTCACCGACAAAAAACAACCTGCATATGTACTTTTCTATCCCGAAACAGGAGCAATAAAAGAGATTGGAACTACTACCCCTCAAAACGAAAAATAACTCGGATATATCATATAAACGTAAAGGAGATGAATCTACGCTGATTCATCTCCTTTACGTTTATTCAGGATGTGATTTTATTTTTTAAGAAAGCATGTTTTTAAAACAATGCTGCTACCATCAATTTTACAATCAACCTCTTCGTGATTATCAGTGAGACGAATACTCTTTACTTTTGTACCGCGCTTTATCACCATTGACGACCCCTTAACCTTCAAATCTTTTATTACTGTCACAGAATCGCCATCGGCAAGTATTGCACCATTGCTATCGGTAGCCACCTCGGCAACTTCGGCATCTGAATGATCTTGGTCATATTCTTGGAAACAATCGGGACAAATATAAATTGTACCGTCAAAATAAATATTCTCACTTTGGCATTTAGGGCATACGTTCATATAAAATCGATGATTTAATTAAATTAATGAATTATAAAGAAAAAAATTGCCATCTCTCCTTTAGATGGCTAATAGGCGCAAGAGCAGGCTGAAAGGCTCTCGCAGTGTGTAGGGTTATAATACAAAACACACAAATCACCACAAAGATACAATTTTATTTTTAATCATTCACTCTCAATAGAAAGTGGAGGTAAATACATACTGTAAATGAAGCACATATTAACAATATGTCTTAATATTATTAATTTAAGTACGAATATAATCAAAAAAGAAACATGGCTATTTGCTTAATTCTTATTAAATTATATCTTTGTATCGATAAATAAGAAAAACAAACTACGACATGAGTGGTATAATAAGTGCTAATATGAAAAGATACATGATAACATTCCTGTTATTACTATGTTGTAATCTTTATGCTTTATCTGCCGGAGCCGACAAACCACTACGTATCGTAGGTGACAAATCCTATCCACCATTTGAATTTATCAATGATCAAGGGCAACCAGACGGTTTTAATATAGCATTGATTAAGGAGGTAATGAAAAGAATGGAACGTCCATACACCATAGAATTGATGGAATGGGACGATGCGCATAAGAAATTCTCAAATGGCAATGCAGATTGCATGGCTGGTCTTATATACACCAACGACAGAGCAAAAAATATCTTATTCAGCACCACCCATAACGTAATTACTTATTATGTGGTATGCAGAAAAGAAGATAAGAACAAATACAAAGTATTCAATGATTTAAAGAATAGAAAGATAATAGCCCCAAAGGGAGAAATTATACTACAACTATTGTCAGATGCTGGATTAAATGATCAAATATTG
This sequence comes from uncultured Muribaculaceae bacterium, assembly GCA_964646495.1. Taxonomy (GTDB): domain Bacteria; phylum Bacteroidota; class Bacteroidia; order Bacteroidales; family Muribaculaceae; genus HGM05232. The sequence goes on along the minus strand of CAZYEO010000084.1, from coordinate 6,014 downwards.
TATACCAGCGATATTGTAGAAGGAATAAAACAGCTATCCAGTGGTAAAGGAGATATTGCCATTACCTTTGAAAAGGTGGCTACGCAAATCATCAAAGATGAAAAAATACAAAACCTTGAAATTATTGATATAGGAATTCCACCTATGGAGTATTGTATTGCTGTAAGCAATGACAATAATCTAATTCTCCAAATTAACCGTGTGCTATTGGCTATGAAGAAAGATGGCACATACGATGATATTTACAACGAGTGGTTTCCTTCAGCTAAAATAGCACAACAGAAACGAATTCTATATATAAGCATCGGACTTATAATCGCCCTAATGTTGTTTGTGTATTTTATTATAAATTATCTCCGCAAGAGGGTAAAACAAGCTACAAAACAGTTGATATTGCAAAAACAACGATACGAAATGCTGTACAACAATACTGTAGTAGGATTGGAATATTATGATAATAATGGAATTTTAGTAGATTTGAATGAAGCAGATTGCTTGATTTATGGTGTTGATAAAGAGACAATACTAAATCTAAAGCCATCACTATATGATAATCCGTTGCATAAACACATCGATTTCAACTCTATTACAACGAAAACTGAAATAATAACATACGATTTTAGAAAAGAATTTCGTGATGAATATTTCTCCGCAATGACATCTAAGGATGAGATTATATATGTAGAAACTACATTTTTCGTAATTAGGAATCACAAAGGTGCCATACAAGCAATAATCGCGACATCTATCAATATTACAGATAAATACAAAACCGAACTGGAATTAAAAGAATCGCAGGAGCAACTGGAGTTGATATTTAAAGCTCAAGACTTAATATTCTGGAGCTATGATATCAAAGATAAAAAAGCTACATATAAGACTGAGAAAGGAGACCCTATTGAGTGGCTTTTGGGAAAAGACAAATGGATATTCGATGCCCAAGACCAAGACACGATGACGCTACAGTTTAATTCAATAATTAAGGGTGAGGTTGCCACCACAAAGGATATTGTGCATTTTATATCTCCGACCGGCGAATACCAATACTATGAGGTAATGATGACCGCTTTTCATGAAAATGGAGTAATTACAAAGGTACTTGGAACTCTTACCAATATTCATGAAGAATATACAATGCAAGAGAAAATCAAAGAACTTTCTATAAGTTTTGATTTAGCTCTTGAAGCAGGTGATGTAACGGTGTGGAGTTATGACCCCAAGAAAGAGATATTTGACACTATCAGAGGCAATGTAATCACTACAAAAGCCATTACGAAAGAGGAATATTTGGAAATTATTCACCCCGACGACCGGGAAAGTAACTTGAAAATACTCCACTCTTTACTTTCTGGTGAAATAGATAAAACATCATCAACTCAACGATACGCCGATGCCAATGGTATTTATTCTTATTATAAAAATTATTATATTACTCAAAAGAAAAATGGTGTGGTGGTTAATATCATTGGTTCCAGAGAAAATATAAGCGATGAAATTAATAAACAATTGAAATTAGAGGAATCAATTCATAATCTTAAATATGCATTGAAAGGTATGAACTCGGTGTTTTTTGAATTCGATGTAAAAACACAACTTTTTAAATCATACAATGAACCGTTAAATGATTTTGACGAAAACAAATTGCTTACCATTTCTGATTATGTAAGCATCATACACCCTTCATATAAAGAAAAAATATTAGAATTAGGCAATTATATGAAAGAAAATAAACATGATAGCTTCACTATAGAATTTGAACAAAAAAATAAATCCGACGACTCTTGGCGCATTGTATCGTTGCATTTAATGCCATTATCTATTGATAATTCGGGGGCTATAACCAAATATGTGGGTATTCGTAATGATATTACTGATTTAAAAACATTTTCTCAAAAATTATTTGTTTCAAACAATGAGAAAGAAACCTTGTTGAAAAACTTACCTGTCATTATTGCTATTTATAATTCCGAAGCAAAGCAGGAATACTTAAACGATGTAGGATATGAAATATTTGGCGTAAAGAATAGAGAAGCACATATCAATAAGCACATATCAATTTATGACGACCCTGTAATACCTGAACATCTCAAAGAAAGAATCCGAAAGGGTGAAGAATTTGATGTTATATTGGAATATGATATATCACAGGCAAATACAAAAGGTTATTTCACATCCGAAATAAGCAAATCAATATATTTGGATGTAAAAGTAAGGTATATTAAAGGGCAAAATGGTGAGATAAACAAAACCATCTTGATTATGACTGATGTGTCGGGGCGCGAACAACTTACAAAACGTTTACAAAACGCTCAAAATGACTTGTTGAAAACGAACCAAATACTAAATCAAGTTTTAGATAATATACCTTGCGTTCTTTATATAAAAAATGCAAGCAATAATTATAAGTACGTATTGGCTAATAAAGCTTTCTGTGAAAACGCAGGAGTTATGAGCGACCAAATAATCGGAAGACAAGATCAAGAATTATTTAAAACTGAACATTATGAAAAACACTCTAATTACAACCAATTAGTTATTGAAACCGGTGAGAGCGTAATGTATGAAGACATTTTACAATGGCAAGGCACAGATAAACATTGGCATATTACCAAATCACCACTTAAAATGCCAAATGGTGACATATATATTATAAGTATAGCTACTGATATAACGAAATTGAAGCAAATAAATGCAGAACTTGAGCAAGAAAAGATAAAAGCTCAAACTGCCGATAAACTAAAATCTGCATTTTTGGCTAATATGAGCCATGAAATCAGAACGCCTCTTAATGCAATAGTTGGATTTTCCGAATTATTACAAACTACTGATGATGCATCGGAGCGTGAAGAATATACGAATATAATTAATCATAACAACGATTTACTCCTGCGTCTTATAGGCGACATCCTTGATCTATCTAAAATGGAATCGGGAATGGTAGAACTTAAACCCGAAGAATTCGATATATCAACACTCTTTGAGGAGGCTTTTACAATATTGAGGCAACGTTGCATAAACGAAAATATAAAATTTATTAGCAAAAATCCATATAAAAGTTGCCTTATCACTCTTGATAAAAACAGATTAATGCAAGTAGGTACAAATTTCATTACTAATGCAATAAAATATACCACTGAAGGGCAAATAGTAATGGGCTACGAATATATCGATAACGGAATATATATCTATGTCGAAGATACAGGAATAGGAATCCCCAAAGAAAAACAACATTTATTATTTCAACGTTTTGCAAAATTAGACGATTTTGCACAAGGTACAGGCTTGGGATTAGCCATTAGCAAAGCCATTGTTGATGCATGTGGTGGGAAAATAGGCGTTGAAAGCGAAGTGGGACATGGATCTAAATTTTGGGCATGGATTCCATGCGAAGCAATAATAGACTACGGAGAACATGAAAAACTCAATGATTCTATTCTAAAGCCACGCTAAAGGAGCTTAATGAATTACGCGCTTAACTTCTAAACTCACAGACTTTTAAGATTACCCCACAATTTAAGGATTAGCGGAAATTTCCGCTATGTGGATTTATCTGATGACTCCCAAAATCAAGTTCTCGTCCCCCACCGACGATGCCCTACGCAAATCGGTAGGGCTGACATTGCAGAAAATCGAAAAGAAGCGAACAATATCTGATTAATTGAAATCAATGCTGATGTTAAGCTTACCACCCAGTCCACGTTCCACTACATCAAACAAAGTTTTTAAAGTGATGTTTTCTCCATCGTTCTCCACTTTGGAAATAAAAGTACGTTTCTTGTCAATCTTAGTTGCAAGTTCTTCTTGAGTCATATCAAGGCTTTCTCTTGCATTACGAATTTTAAATCCTATTCTTAAAGCCGACAATTCTTTTTCTATACGGTCACGTTCCGGAGTACCAACCTGACCATAATACTTGTCTTTAATTTGGTCTAATGTCTTTGTATTCATAATTTATCCTCCATTTTATCTTTGTAATATTCATTCATTAGGTTTTCCGCTCGCTTGATTTCTGTCTTTGGCGTTTTCTGTGTCTTCTTTTGAAATCCAGATAACAATACAACAAACTTATCACCATCAAAGAAACAGAAAATCCGAAATATATTATTTCTTACTTGAACGCGGACCTAAAACAAGCCATTTGTACCCTCAATATATTTCAGATATGTAGCAGGAACTCGTTCAATATTTTCAATAATATCAAGAATTTTGATAATTTTATCTTTAACTTTCTGATTCTGTTCAGAGAAAAAATCCTCAAAATAATTCTTGTATGTGATTACAGTCCTAATTTTTATATTGCAAATGTAACTTATAAATTACATTTATCCAAATTATATTTGATAATTAAAAAAAATAACCTTTAGCTTTTTTATCGTTTTCAAATTTTGGAGGCGTGAACAATTTTGCAGTTTCCGAGTCATGCCATTCAGGAAACAGCGTAGGATTGTAACGAATGTAATTCACACAATCCCTCATGCGAGTGCCGTTTATTGGACGGTCAAGTAGCACAGCGAGGATAGAATAAAGAGTGCTGTCGTGACGTAACACACTTCGGAATAACGATAGCTTGTCGCTGATAGTATAGGAGTGACATCAATATCCTCTTTGAACCCACTTGCCGAATTGATAGTAAATGCCGCCCTTGCTTGAAGCATCGGCATCTCTTCCACCGCACTGTAATTAATAGAACTATCCGTGCTAATGAATGCAGAGTCAAACTTGCTTGAACTATGCTGAGTGCCGCTGGATTCATTTGATAAAAAAAGTCCATAACTTACTGATTTTTTCAGCGAAGTTATGGACCGTATAAGTTAGTCTAAAAGACAGTAGGGGTATGGCTGATTTTATCTAAGTTCTACAGAAAGTCCCATAGCCGAAACTATGCGATAGAAAGTAGATATAGAGGGAATGGTTAGCCCTCGTTCGATACGAGATATGTAACTTTTGTCCGCACCTATTTTGTTTGCAAGCTGTGATTGAGTCATACCCAATAGCTTGCGGGCATCAAGCAATATTTGAGCATTGTATTCTTCCCATGCTTGATTTTCTGCATTTTTGCGGCTTTCCGTGCCTGGAGTACCGAAAACTTGATTGAGTTCCTCACTCACATTATAGGTCTGCATTTTTGTACTCATAATATTCTTTTTTTAGTCGTTTTGCTTTATCTATTTCTGTTCTTGGGGTCTTTTGTGTCTTCTTTCTAAATGCATTGAACAGAATTACTAACTTCTCTCCATCGTATATAAAGAAGATACGAAATTCATTATTGCCATAGGTTACGCGAAATTCGTAAATATCATCATCAATATATTTAATAAAGTGCGATGGTATTCTTTATACGTCAGAAAACAACAACAATGCCCTACGTATTTTTAATTGCTCTTTCTCGCTAAGTTTAGCCATAAAGTCGCAATAAGAGTCCTTGTATGCTATTATCTCTCTAACCATAACGCAAAGGTAACATAAGTTGTTCAATTGTACAACAAACAGAGCGGAAAATATTGTATGATAATACAACTTTTTTAGAAAACTACAAGAAAACTACCATTCCATTTATAGCGAAGATGCAAGCATCCAGCACACGACGCATTTCGCCCGAGTTCAGTAACTTCATATTCCGCCAACCACCATAGTAAGAGTAGCGCTGCGATACAGCATTTGATAGGTAGAGAATTGAGCCATCGCATTTCCACACCCATAGATCCCCGAATTGAGCATCTGTCGGGCAGTCGAGATATGAACAGAACGAGCCATTGTCAAATATTAGATTAAATGATTCACTGAATATGTCAAAAAAATTAAGTACCATTGAGTCATCGAGAATCCCCGCTGACCACATTTTACCGGCGAGGGTGTATTTGGACACAAAAAAAGGCGGTCGATTGACCGCCTTGTGATCCGCCTGGGATTCTCCTTGCAGAGTTACCACGTTGATATTTAAAACTTTATATTTTTAGCCTCAAGCATATCCCATGAATTATCCCACTAATTTGCTACGTGCTTTTGCGGTAGTT
>CAZYEO010000083.1:0-10359 GCA_964646495.1 uncultured Muribaculaceae bacterium | reverse complement strand
TTATCCGAGAGATCTGTATACACATCCGAAGCATATACATAAGTCCAAGCTTTGCGAATAGAGTCATTGCTCATGGTGAAATAATCAATAGCAATATTTATCAACGAATCATTTTCAGGGATAATATAGTTTCGAGATCGAGCTTGCGATAGTAGTAGCGCATGTAGTGCTCTATTGTGTTTGTTAAATCGATTGCTTTTCATCCCTTCTAAGATCGAAAGGGAGCTATCAGGCTTTATGAACATTAAGCTATCGGCTACAAATAGTTTCTGCTCAACGATCCTATCCGGCGTATGGCTACTCCTTACATACACAGCGACGATTACTATTATCGTAAATAATGTGGCAATAGAGATATAAGCTATCTTTTTCATGTGTGCGACTCAAGCGTGTATAATAGCAATTATAGCTATATAAGTGAATAAAAGTAATAATATGGCAAATGTATAATTAATATATGACATAAAAAAGATGAATATGCTATTAATTTGATATTTTTTCATTTCCCCATTTTTAGGCGTGATTTTTATCCCCTTTTTATGCCAAGTCTCCCTCTTGTCCACCAAATTGTTTGTGCATAGCGTGCTAATTGGCTTGTTTACAGTGTGATATAAAAACGAGTTTAGAGGTTTCTGTCCACCAAGTGTCTACCATAAAATTTGCAACAACTAACCATGAAATATAACTTTGCTTGTGAGAAAAACAATAAATTATAAACCTAAAATAAAAAACATGAAACAGTTAGTATTTGTATTTATGGCTTTGTTGCTCGGAGTAGGAACGATAACGGCACAAAAGGAGGCGGATAAAAGCGTGCGTAATTATTATGACTACAATTATTTAAGAATCGGAGTAGATGCCGGGGTAGGGCTTAATAGTGTAAGTGCATCCAACGTGCAACAACCTCTGCAACTGAATCAATCGGCAGGAGTCTATATTAATTATTGTGGAGCAGGATTTATATTGGTAGAAAGTGGGTTGAGATGGAATAGACGACAATTTAATCTAAATAATTTCAATTCGGAATATACCAAAACCGTCAATCGTCTTGATGTATCTGTTAACAACTTAGAAGTTCCGATATTATTGGGTGGCTTGATAAAAATTAATAGAGATAGAAGCAAGCCCGATATACGACTGGCTGTAAAGTTAGGTATGTATTTTGCCGTGGGTCTTAATGGTAGTGGATCGCTATATGGCACAAATGATGCCGGAGGGGCTTTTGAGTCGCATATAGATAATGTTTTTGAAAATCAAAAAATGGAATATGGCGATTACGATAAGTTTAAACGTTTTGATATGGGGGGTAAAATCGGATTTGATGTGTATTTTGATAGGTTTAAAATCGGATTTATGTACACACGTGGATGGTTGGATATGAATAAAACTTACGATCGCCATATCAAGACCAAAAGTTTTGATTTCACGGTTGGCTACACATTTAAGTTGTCAAAAAAAGAGATGCCTATAAAAACTAAAAAATGAGAATCAGCAATGAATATAAACCATGAAAATTTAGAGTATGAGTCTTCTTGAATGGTAGGTACATCGATAGCAGCAGTTTTTTATGTGATATGGGTGTATTTTATACTTCCTAAGCATCCGGATTCGCCAATAATGACGAAAGGTGAAAATATTGTGTTTTATATTATAGGAGCATTAATCGGGGTGATATTGGTGGCAAGATGTATAATAGCACTGCTGGAATGGTATAATATTATGGTGGCTGGAATACTATGCGTGGGGTTGTCATATTTTGCATTGGGTCGTTTGACTACCGCTAAAGACTAAAAATCAGTATATCGGGGATATTTATCCCGAAGCATATCGATAAGTCCGTAGGGATAAACCTTCGGGCTTTTCGATATTGTCGTGCCGTTATTTTTAGGGTAGGTACGCATGATATTTGATGATTATTTTGCTGAGCAGCCATAATAGTTGTATATTCGCAATATCTAAAAACAATATATGCTTTCAAGTGAATTACTTTAAGCCTTACACCCTCAATGTAGGTGGCGATCTTCTGACGATCGATCGCCCGTGGATAATGGGAATTTTGAATGTAACCCCTGACTCCTTTTATGATGGCAGCCGATGCAATGTGCATGCCAAGATAGAGAGTCGCGTGCGTCAGCTCATCGACGAAGGAGCAGATATTATCGATATAGGAGGGTATTCATCGCGTCCCTTTGCCGACGACATATCCCCCGACGAGGAGTATTCAAGACTTGCCGAGGGGCTGAAGTTGATACGCGATATTGCGCCCGATGCAATTGTTTCGGTCGATACATTTCGTGCTTCGGTGGCTCGCAGATGTGTAGAGGAATATGGAGTAGGGATTATTAATGATATTTCGGGAGGGGATCTGGATGAAAATATGTATGCAACGGTAGCATCGCTCGGTGTCCCCTATGTGTTGATGCACATGCGTGGCAATCCGCACACCATGACCACTCTCACCGACTACGATGATGTGGTGGTGGATGTGATACGCGACCTCGCCAAGAAGATCGATCGTTTGGGTTCTCTCGGAGCGACCGATGTGATAGTAGATCCGGGGTTTGGATTCAGTAAGAATGTTCAGCAAAATTTCCGTTTGATGGCTCAACTTGAGGAATTTACATATCTCGATCATCCGCTATTGGTGGGTATTTCGAGAAAATCAATGATATACAAGTCGCTTGGCATCACTCCTGCCGACTCGCTCAACGGCACTACCGCTCTTAATACCATTGCTTTGATGAAGGGTGCTAACATTCTTCGTGTACATGATGTGAAAGCGGCAGTGGAAACCATGAGACTTGTTACAACAACCATGTCTAATACATAAAAGTTATGGATCAATTTGGCATAAAAGATGCTCTGGATATATTACTCGTAGCTACGTTGCTCTATTATCTTTATCGCATGATGAAGGAATCGGGGTCGCTCAATATCTTTATCGGTGTGCTTGCATTTATAGTGGTGTGGGTGGTGGCGAGCGAGATTCTCGAAATGAGACTTATCGGTACTATAATGGATAAATTCATGAATATCGGGTTGCTGGTGTTCGTAATTTTGTTTCAAGATCCGATAAAGCGATTCTTGGTAGATATCGGTTCGCATAAGCGGTGGAAATATTTGAGGTCGATTCTGGTGCGGAAAAATGGAGTTCAGCCTACTTCGGCTGCATGGATAATGCCGGTAGTGTATGCATGCATGAGTATGTCGAAAAGTAAAACCGGGGCTTTGATCGTGATACAACAAGATATTTCGCTCGAAAAATACGAGAAACTCGGCGACATGATCGATGCCGACATAAATACGCGTCTGATCGAAAATATATTCTTCAAAAACAGTCCGCTCCACGATGGAGCCATGATAATAGCCGACCATCGCATAATGGCTGCCGGGTGCATCCTGCCCGTGTCGCACGATAGCAATTTGCCCAAGCATTTGGGGTTACGCCATAGATCAGCCCTCGGAATAGCACAAGCCACCGATGCCGTGGCGATTGTGGTGTCGGAAGAAACAGGAAATATTGCGTATGCGCATAAAGGTGCAATTCATTTACGACAATCGATCACCGAACTTGAGCATCATCTATCAGCATTATAAGTGTGATTTTGACTTAAAGCTCTGATAATGAGCCAATCTTGGTGATTACGTTATTAAGTCGTAACTTTGCCCAAAACAATAATTAAAACTATTATATCGATGAATTTTGTAGAAGAGCTCAAGTGGCGCGGCATGATTCACAGCCTCATGCCCGGGACAGAAGAACAGCTAAATAAAGAGATGACAACAGCGTATGTGGGCATAGATCCTACTGCTGATTCACTGCATATAGGACACCTTGTGAGTATAATGATGCTCAAACACTTCCAACGTGCCGGACATCGTCCGTTGGCACTTGTGGGAGGAGCTACAGGGATGATTGGCGACCCATCGTTGAAATCACAAGAGCGTAAATTGCTCGATGAAAAAACTTTGCGTCACAATCAAGAAGCAATCAAAAAACAACTCGCTAAATTTCTCGATTTTGAAAGCGATGCACCCAATCATGCCGAAATGGTGAATAACTATGATTGGATGAAAGACTTTACATTTCTCGATTTCATACGCGATATAGGAAAGCATATCACGGTAAACTATATGATGGCAAAAGATTCTGTGAAGAAGCGTCTTTCGGGCGATTCACAACAGGGAATGTCGTTTACCGAATTTTCATATCAACTCGTGCAAGCATTCGACTTTCTTCACTTATATAAAGAAAAAGGATGCCGTTTGCAAATGGGAGGAAGCGACCAATGGGGGAATATCACCACCGGAACCGAGCTTATACGCCGCGTAGCCGGAGGGGAAGCATTCGCACTCACATGTCCGCTAATAACAAAAGCTGACGGTGGGAAATTTGGAAAAACAGAAAGCGGTAACGTGTGGCTCGATCCAAACTACACATCACCCTATAAATTCTATCAATTCTGGCTGAATGTGAGCGATGACGATGCCGAAAAATACATCAAGATTTTCACCGACCTGTCGCGTGAAGAGATAGATGCACTCGTAGCCGAGCAAAAAGCCGATCCGAGCCAACGCCAAGTGCAGAAACGCCTTGCAAAAGAGATAACCACAATGGTACACTCTGCTGCAGACTATGAAGCAGCCGTAGAAGCATCGCAAATACTTTTCAGCAACAACACAGGAGATATTCTGCACCGTATCGACGAATCTACACTACTTTCCGTATTCGACGGAGTCCCACAATTTGAAGTTGATGCAGCGACAATCGAAGCAGGCGTGTCGATTGTAGATATGCTTACCGAGCTCGCACCGGTGTTCGCTTCAAAGGGTGAAATGCGAAAACTTACACAAGGAGGAGGGCTATCTATAAATAAAGAGAAAATTTCTGACCCTAATCAGAAAATAGATAACTCCCACTTACTCAACGGAAAATACATCCTTGCGCAAAGAGGGAAGAAAAATTACTACTTAATAATTGCAAAATAATACCTCGAAATTTTGGATATTTCGAGAATAGTGCATATCTTTGCAACGCTTTTGAGACGATGAGTCTTTAAGTATAGGATTGTCTTATGGTGTAATGGTAGCACTGCAGTTTTTGGTTCTGCCTGTCTAGGTTCGAATCCTGGTAAGACAACAAAAGGGAGTTCCTTTGGAAACTCCCTTTTTTTATGCGTTGATGGATAGAGGGATTTTGCCGATAAAATATATTTAACCACAAATATACTTTGCAGCATAAATCCTCGTTACAACAATAGCTAATATTAATGATAATATTATAATGTCGAAAACAACCGGACGTTCAGGCAAATTAATAAAAGATATTGGCATTTATGCTATAGGCAATCTTGGGTCTAAGCTTGTCACGTTTCTGCTTGTTCCGCTCTACACATACTATGTGCAGCCGGCGGAATATGGATATTACGACCTTTCACTCACGGCCGTGTTTTTGATGATGCCATTTTTGTCGCTAATGTTGCGTGATGGAGCATTCCGATTTCTAATAGAATCGGATGATATTCAACGTCGCCGATCCATCGTTACATTCGTTTATAAAACCTTATTTCGAAATATAATAATAGCTGCGGTAATCACGGTTTTTGTGGCATATTTCAGCTCTTTTGAGTATCTGTGGTCTATTTTAGGACTCCTTATAGCCATGTCTGTGTATGAAGTCGCAATTCAAGTAATACGGGGTTTGGGGCATACAAAATATTTCGTCACGGCAGGAATCCTCTCATCTCTCATGATTGGCGTGTTTAGTATATTATTTGTGGTAGTGCTTGAGATGGGTATTCTGGGTATATTCTGGGCTAATATCGTAGCAAGAATTGTTACAATATTGATTATTGATATTAGGTTAGGCATATTTCGCAAATATTTTGTATATAAATTCAACGATAAAAAGATAAACAAAGAGATACTTCGGTATTGTTTACCATTATTGCCCGGCTCAATATGTTGGTGGCTCGTTGGGTGCAGTAATAAATTGTTTATAGAGCATTATTTGGGACTTGACAACAACGGATTGTATGCAGTAGCACTTAAATTCACGGCAATATTAGAGACATTTGCTTTTATCTTCTACCAAGCATGGCAAGAAACAGCATTGCGCCAATATAAATCTCCGGATAGGGATAAATTCTTTTCCAATATTCTAAACAATTATATATTCATACTCACAATAGCTGCGATTATATTTGCTACATTCTTGAAGTTGAATTATTTCTGGCTTGTAGATACATCCTATCGGTCGAGTGTTTGTTATATATTCCCCTTAGCAGTGAGCACAATGTTTTTCTCATTGTCAGCATTTTTCGATATGGGATATCAATGTTCAAAAAAGACACTATACACACTTCCGGGAGTTATTGTTGCTTCGATAATAAATGTAGTTGGTAATTATTTTCTCATAAAAGAATATCAAGTATACGGGATAATAGGGAGCTCGATTCTCACATTTGCCTCATTGTTTATCTATAGGCTGATAGATACACGCAAGTTTTTCAGAATCACATTCAGAAAAGATGCAATCTTCGCTGCGATTATATTGATTGTTAGCGGGATAGAGTATTACGTTGTTGATAGCGTTTTAATCCAGATATTATATATATGCACAGTAATAGCAATATCCACATTGATAGCACCCGCAGATGTAAAAACTCTTATGTCTAAAGCTCTTGGAAAAATAAGACCAAAGTGAATATGAAAAAAGGGACTTATATTATCTCTTAATTTGATATTAATGACATTAGAAATATAAGGCTTTTTTCTTTGATTTTATACTGTTCATATAATAAAATATAATATAAGGCGTTTTACGTTTAGATACTGATATATGGCAATGTTTTGACTAATATAACAACGATATAGATGAAAATAAAATTACTTTTTGTAGGATGTACGCTTTTATTCTTAGCTTCATGTTCTTCAACAAAACAGAATCTGTCTTATTTTGAAGATATACAAGATATGCAAAGTGCAAGCTGTCCAAGTAGTGATTATGAGGTTAAAATAATACCTGATGATGAATTGATAATTACTGTAACTTCAGTTGTGCCTGAAGCGACTGCGGCGTTTAACCTTCCGATGACCAATCCTGCATCCTATGGAACAGTTTCTGTAAATTCACAAATACAGATGCAAACTTATATGGTGGATAAGGATGGGGATATAATTTTCCCTGTGTTAGGTAAATTAAAGGTGTCAGGATTATCAACTTCTCAACTTGCAGATAAATTGCGTTCAGAAATAAGTAAAACTGTAAAAGATCCATTTGTAAAGATTGAACTTGCTAATTTTAGAATAAACGTAATAGGAGAGGTTAAAAATCCAGGTGCAATTTCTGTAAATAGACAGCGATTTTCTTTGCTGGATGCCATTGCGCAAGCAGGTGATCTTACCGAATACGGATTGCGCGAAAGTGTCCTATTGATAAGGGAGGAAAATGGTGTTAAGACTTATCATCGTCTTAATCTGAATGATTCTAAAATATTATCTTCCCCCTATTTCTATCTTAAGCAAAATGATGTAATATACGTTGAGCCTAACAAGATAAAAAAGGATAATTCAAAATATAATCAAAATAACGCATTTAAGCTTTCCGTAGTTGCAACCATTGTAAGTGCTTTATCGGTTGTAGCATCATTAGTAATAGCCCTTGCAATAAAATAAATTTCGTAGTCAAATAATCATGAGCAATATAGATAATTCTAAAGAACAAAAAATAGATCTATCAGAAATTTTCCTTAAATATAAATATCATTGGTGGTGGTTTGCAATATCATTGGTGGTATGTATAAGTTTAGGACTATTATATATCCATATCAAGCGTCCGGTATATATAGTAACTGCTAAAGTTCTGGTAACTACAGACGAAGGTGGTGGAATGGGGACTTCCCTTATGAAGAATCTTTCTTTTATGGGGCAAGGTTCGCAAGTTGATGACGAAATAGAAATTTTAGGAGCACATAGTACTATTGTACAAGCTATAAAAGATCTAAACTTGAATCAAACATATACGGAGAAGACCGGTTTCATGAAAAAGAAAGTTTTCTTTCATGACTCTCCGATTAAAATTAGTGCACCTCAAGAAGTTTTAGATACGTTATCTTATGGTCTAAAATTTACCGTAAATGTGCATGAAGATGGCAAAGCTGATATCTCGGTAAAAAAAGGTTTCTTTACTACATTGTTTGAAGGTAGTGACATTACACTACCTGCCTCAGTTAATACACATGGATATGGGATATATTCTGTAGATACCACAAAATTTTATGTTAAAGGTAAATCAACCGATATTAAATGTACTATTACTCCGATAAATAGTATGGCAGAAAATATGGGTGAGAAGATAAGTTTATATCCTACGACTAAGAAGGCAAACAGTGTTATGCTAACAACAGAAACAGCCGACATTAAGCAAACTAAAGCGTTGTTAGACCAAATGATATTGCTGTATAATAAGCGTGGAGTGGAAACCAAAAATGAGGTTGCCGAAAAAACTAAATACTTCATAAACGACCGTTTGACAATTCTATATGGTGAACTTTCAAAATCTGAGAATAATATCGAAGAATATAAAAAATCAAATAATTTTGTGAGTCTGGAGTCCGAGGCGCAATATCAAATGACTAAAAAAGGAACCCTTGAAACATCATTGTTAGCTGCTGAAACGGAATATTCGATATTGATGATGACAAAAGACTTCTTGAGCCAACCATCCAATGATTACTCTTTGATCCCATTTTCTACGAAATCTGTAGATGGAATAAATGAATATAATTCTCTTATTTTGGCATATATAAAATTGAAAAATAATGCTAAGAATGATAATGTTATGCTTCAATCGTTAGTTCATCAAATTGATGCGATGAGAGAAAACGTGATGAAGAGCATTAATACTACTATTAAATCTTTGGATATAAAATTGACCGATCTTCGTAAAAATAGCTCAGTAGCTATCAATCGTTTAGGAGCAATGCCTAAAAAAGAACGTGAATTTATTGATATGCAACGTTCGCAATCAATCCAAAACTATCTATACAGCTATCTATTGCAAAAGAGAGAAGAAAATGAATTAGTCCTTGCAGCTGCCATACCCAAGGGTCAAATTATTGATGAAGCTTATGCAATGAGCGAGCCTGTAGCCCCCAAAAAATCATTGATACTTTTTGGTGCGTTTTTAGCTGGATTGTTCTTCCCTATTTTCATCCTATATATTCGTGACCTATTCAAAACATATTTTGTAAGTTCAGAAGAATTGTCAAAACTTACACAAGTGCCAATTCTGGGCGAAATCTGCCATAGCAAGAGTGGAGCTTCTATTGTGGTTAAAGAGGGAAAAACAACAGCCATTGTTGAATTATTCCGTCTGATAAGAAATAATATCCAATTTATGCTTCCTCCTCAAGGTGATAAAGTAATATTAGTTACTTCTTCAGTTTCTGGTGAGGGGAAATCATTTATAAGTTCTAATATTGCCTCGTCCTTGTCTCTACTTGGGAAAAAAGTGGTAATTGTCGGGATGGATATAAGATCACCGCAATTAGCCAATAACTTTGAGTTGCAAAATACCCATGGACTCACAAATTACCTATCGTCTGCATCAATACAAGTTAAAGATATAGTAAAGCCTACCGGCTACTCAAATTTGGATGTGATAGTAGCAGGTCCAATTCCTCCAAATCCATCCGAATTATTACTTTCTCCGAAACTTGCAGAATTGATCGATGAGCTTAAGAAATCGCATGATTATATTATATTAGATTCGGCTCCAATTGCTCTTGTAAGTGATACATTCTCATTGGCGAAATATGCGCAATTGACCGTTTATGTAACTCGTGCAAGATTTACAAAACGACAACTGATAAAGTATTTTAATAAAATTGTGTCTAATAATCAATTACCCAATCCTGCAATAATCCTCAATGATGCTGATAGTAAGTTATCACATGGATATGGGTATGGATATGGGAATAAAAATGAAGAATAGCATTTTCATTTTATTTAATGGATAGAATACTTATTATAATAACTCTGGTTTTATCTCTATTCTTTTGGATTATAAAGAATAGAGATAATCTTACATATTCAAAAATATCAGAGATTCTCATCGCTTTTTTTATATTTTCATGCTGTTTTCCCCGCCTGTTCTTGCCTTTATATAGTTTTTCGTTTCCTCAAGGGTATGGAACATTTGGGCAGGCATTCAGATTCCAAATATATTTCCTATTAGTTCCATTTTTTATTTTGATATTAGCAAATAAATTTAAATGGCGTATTCTTAAAATAAACAAGAGTGTATGGATTCCAATATTTTTGTATGTAATATATTGCCTATTAAATCCATTTAAC
>CAZYEO010000082.1:0-10439 GCA_964646495.1 uncultured Muribaculaceae bacterium | reverse complement strand
AATTAAAAAGTTCATAAAATGATATTTAATAAGTTGTGCATATCTATGATGTTTAGTATATTTGAAGTCCGTAAATTTTTAATAGGCAATGAACTTATACATACCTTATATGCCACATCGGCTAAAATTATTGATCGATGCAAGCATTTCTTTATAAAGTTAGAAAATAGGCAATAAATTAAAGTTCGCCTAAAATTAATCAGGCTTATTTGTTGAATAATAAAATAATAAGATAATATGTCACGCAATAACGATGAACTTTGTGGTGTAAATCTTCTTGGCAACACCAATGTAGCATACCCAACCGAATACTCACCGGAAATTCTTGAAACTTTCAAAAACAAGCATCCGGAGAATGAATATCTCGTAACATTCAGTTGCCCTGAATTTACAAGCCTTTGTCCTAAAACAGGACAACCGGACTTTGCTACCATTTACATAAGTTATATTCCTCGAGAAGATATGGTAGAAAGCAAGAGTTTAAAATTATATCTATTCAGTTTCCGCAATCATGGCGATTTTCATGAAGATTGCATCAATATTATAATGAAAGATTTAGTAAAACTCATGAATCCACGATATTTGGAAGTAAAAGGAATATTCACTCCTCGTGGAGGAATAGCCATTTATCCATTTGCAAATTACGGTGATGATGAGCATCAAGAAATGGCGCATGCGCGTATGCTCTCAAATTTTCCTAAAGAATAATTTTCATTATGAAAGATTCTATATTAATACTTTCAGGAGGAATGGACTCGGTGACTATGCTTCACGAATATAAAGATGATGTAGCACTTGCCGTATCATTCGATTATGGGTCTAATCACAATAAACGTGAGATTCCATGTGCAGAATACCATTGTAATCTATTGGGGATACGCCACATTGTTATTCCGCTTGATTTTATAAGCCAATATTTTAAGAGTTCGCTGTTGCAAGGTGCCGAAGCAATACCCGATGGGAATTATGATGATGAGAATATGAAGAGCACTGTAGTACCGTTTCGCAATGGTATCATGCTTGCCATAGCTGCCGGTGTAGCAGAAAGTCACAATCTTAAACGCGTAATGATTGCCAATCACTTTGGAGATCACGCCATATATCCCGATTGCCGAAGCTCTTTTGTAAATGCAATGAGCGATGCCATTAAAAATGGGACTTATGAAGGGATAGAAATATATGCTCCATATACCGGAATAAGCAAAAGCGATATTGCACGTCACGGAAAAGGACTCGGCATAGATTATGCTACTACTTATTCCTGCTATAAAGGAGCTGAAAAACATTGTGGCACTTGCGGTACTTGCACCGAGCGCAAGGAAGCTATGCTTGATGCAGGCATAATTGATAATACACCTTATATCCAATAAAACAATGTACTATATAAAGAAAACAATTGAAATTGCGGCATGCCACCGACTCGAGTTGAGTTACAAAAGCAAATGCACCAATCTACATGGGCATAATTGGATTATAACAATGCACTGCAAAGCTAAAGATCTTAACAAGGATGGAATGGTGTGTGATTTCACCCACATGAAAGAGATCATAAGCGGAAAACTCGATCACGCCAATCTCAACGAAATACTCCCATTTAATCCCACTGCAGAAAACATTGCTCGGTGGGTAGTAGACATGATACCCGAATGCTACAGAGCGGATGTTCAAGAATCGGAAAATAATATTGCATCCTACGAAGATGACGGAACGATATAAAATAAACGAAATTTTTTACTCATTGCAAGGTGAAGGATACCACACTGGAATGGCTGCCGTATTTATAAGATTTAGCGGTTGCAACTTGCGATGCTCATTCTGCGACACCCAACATGAAAACGGTGATTTCTATACTGTAGCCGATATTATCGAGCGCGTGATGAAATATCCCCAATCACCCCTTATTGTGCTTACCGGTGGAGAACCTTCATTATTTATTTCAGAGGATTTTGTGGATAAATTGAAGAAGTCCACAGGAATGACAATAGCTATTGAAACAAACGGTACTAATCCAATACCTTCAAATATTGATTGGGTAACCTTATCACCAAAAACAGGATTTACAGGTGGCGATTGTGCAGATATGATATTAAACAGTTGCGACGAATTAAAAGTGGTCTTTGCAAATCAACGATTAGAGCCCTATTTTACTATTAAAGCGAATTATCGGTTTCTTCAACCTTGCTTCACAGGGAATACTGAAGCCGACCGCATTAATACCGAGGACACAATTGCTGTGATTCTAAAAGACCCACGTTGGCAGCTATCGCTACAAACCCATAAATTACTATCTATACGATAATTTCAGCCTTAAATTTTATCTACCATATTGTCGTTATGCGCAGGAGATGAGTAGCTGCGTTCTTATTTTTGTAGTTTTCATCTCACAAATTATTTATATGATAATTTGGCACAAATAATATCAAAAAATATTTGTAACTTTGTACAATGGAAGCTGGTTGGATTAATGACATATGGACATATCTATCCGATGCCATATCATCTACACAAGTCACTACGATTAGCGCAATTCTAAAATTATTTATTAGTCTTCTGTTGGGTAGTGCAGTAGGATTTGAGCGTAAACGAAGAGGGCAGATAGCAGGGGTGCGCACTTTCGCGCTCATCTCTATGGGAGCTACGCTTGCAATGCTACTTTCAATTTATATCCCACAAGAATATTTAGGGCTGAAAAACGGTGACCCCGGGCGTATTGCGGCACAAGTAATTACCGGAATCGGTTTTTTGGGCGCAGGTACTATAATACAGATGAAAGGTTCGGTTAGAGGACTCACCACAGCCGCAGGTATATGGATGGTAGCTACAATAGGAATGGCTATAGGTGTAGGACTATATATCATAGCTTTTTGCGCAACTTTATTCATATTATTCATACTCGTAGTTTTTGAAAAATATGAGCACAAAGTAAATATGGGATGGGAAACCAAAGTCATTAAAGTAGAAATAAAAGGGGTGATTCAATCTGTGGATAAATACAGAGATTTCTTTAAAAAACATAAGCTCCAACTGCAAGATCTATTCCTACGCATTGATTACGAACGAGAAATCACAGTGATAAATTTTATAATACTATCAAATTCCACAGCAGATTATATTCAAATTGTGAAAGCGATGCATGAGTGCGAAAATACACTGTCAATAACTATCACAAATGAAGTAAACATATAAATTGTTATAAGTATATGCTAAAGCCTGTTATCGAAATGCCTATCGCGTCAATATCTCACCTTGCTTGTGCTACTATAGATATTACAGCCGATAAGAAAGACACTCACACCACTACTGTAAGTAAAGAAGACATTGAGATACCAATAGATACCCTACACATAGAAGAATTAATAAGCGATCTCGCATTAATTCTTCTTTTTGGAGCTATTGTCACTTTAATTTTCAAGAAAATCAAACAACCAATTGTATTGGGGTATATCGTTGCCGGATTCCTTGCCGGTCCGCATTTTGTTTATTTGCCATCAGTCACCAAAGACGCTAATATTGAATTCTGGGCTCAGATAGGTATCATTGTGCTTTTATTTTCATTGGGGCTTGAGTTTAGTTTTAGAAAACTAATGAATGTCGGAGGGTCGGCTGTGGTTACGGCTCTAATAATAGTCGCCGGAATGATGGGATTTGGATTTGGAGTGGGGAAACTTCTTAGTTTTTCCTTTATTAATTCATTGTTTCTTGGAGCAATGCTTTCGATGTCATCCACCACAATCATTATAAAAGCATTTACTGATCTCGGTATGCGACAACGCAAATTTGCCCAAATGGTATTTGCTGTGCTTATTTGTGAAGATCTCTTCGCCGTGATAATGATGGTGATTTTATCATCTATTGCCATCAATAACACTGTAGAAGGGAGCGAGATGATATATAGCATCCTTAAACTGCTATTCTTCCTTATAATATGGTTCTCTGTAGGAGTGTTTGTGTTGCCGAGTTTTTTCCGATATTTCAGAAAATTCATGAATGAAGAATTATTGCTAATTACCGCGATGGGGCTATGTTTTGCTATGGCAATCTTCTCTGTTTATTCAGGTTTTTCACTCGCTTTAGGGGCATTTGTGATGGGTTCTATTCTGGCAGGAACTTGCGAAGCAGAACATATAGAAAGAGTCACAAAACCGGTTAAAGACCTTTTTGGAGCAGTATTTTTCATTTCGGTGGGAATGTTGGTAGATCCTGACATCATAGTAGAATACATCTTCCCTATAATCACATTATCGGGCGTGGTGATAGTGGGGATGATTATTTTCGGCACATTTGGGATGCTCGTTACCGGACAAACTCTCAAAGTAGCCATGGAATCAGGATTCAGCCTTACTCAAATCGGAGAATTTGCATTTATCATCGCTACTATGGGGATGTCGCTGGGAGTACTTGACGCTACGATATATCCTATTGTAGTAGCAGTGTCTGTTATCACTACATTCTTTACACCATATTTCATACGTCTTGCCGACCCTTGTTACAAATGGGTAGAAATACATTTGCCTATAAAATTGCACTTCCTTATCAATAGATACTCTAAGAATGCTGCCACCGAATCAGAAACAAAGGCTCTGTGGAAAGCCGTGACTAAACGGTATTTATGGAGAATATTATTATACTCTACCCTACTAACTGCGATTATATCTGCATCATTGATATATTTTTTCCCGTTGATGAGATTATTTATTACATCTCCGGATCTCAGCACTTTTATCTCCACGGTTATCACTCTTGCTGTGATGGCTCCATTCCTACTCGCAATCTCCTACCCTTCTACCAACAAAATGGAACGAAAAAGATTACACCAAGCAAGTAGCGGACGATCAAATGTACCGTTGGTGGTGATGTCACTTCTGAGGGTATTTATTGCTTTTGGATTTGTAGTAGGATTTCTCACTAATGTCTACTCTCATGCTATAGGTGCAACTTTAGGATTTGCTATATTTGTGCTAATACTTGTATTTACATCCAATAAAGTCAAGAAACGTTTGACAACAATTGAATCCAAATTTGTCAAGAATTTAAATGCTCGTGAGCTTCGCCGAAATGGTCGTGACAATAATCTTGTAAGCGATTTGCACGTTGCATATATGGATGTAAGTGCAAATTGTCCATTTGTAGGTGAAAAATTGGCTTCCTCTGATTTACGTAAAAATTATGGAATAAACATTGTGAGCATACAGAGAGGTTCTCAATTATACCCAATCCCTACCGGTGATATGCGCATATTTCCCGGCGATCAATTGGGAGTAATAGGAAATGACGATCAGATACAAAAACTATTGAAAGTAGTGGAAACCGACGAAATAGAGGATGCGATAGGTATAGATACCAAAAAAATCGTATTCGTTCATTTCGAAATATCAGAAAGATCCCCTCTTATCGGAGAAACTACTGCTACAGCACAATTGCGCACAAAATATTCATCACTCCTCGTTGCCATACAGCGAAATGAAAACGACTTCATCAAGCCCGACGGAAATGAGGTATTTAAAGTCGGCGATGTGCTATGGATTGTGGGAGACGCAATGAAAATTGAAGAATTAAAACAATAATATATTTTTATTTATGCAAGAAAAAATTATAATCCTGGATTTTGGTTCACAAACTACCCAACTTATCGGGCGTCGCGTGCGAGAACTTAATATGTATTGTGAAATTCTGCCTTACAATAAATTTCCCCATGACGACAAATCGGTTATTGGGGTAATATTATCGGGTAGCCCTTTTTCTGTTTATGACGAGAAAGCATTCAAAACCGACTTAAAAGATATACGCGGAAAATATCCTATCCTGGGTATTTGCTATGGAGCTCAATTCATGGCATACACTAATGGGGGCAAAGTGGAACCGGCTGCCACAAGAGAATATGGACGCGCTCATCTTACAAAATTTGATGTCGAGAACCCATTACTCAAAGGAATTGCCACAAATTCACAAGTATGGATGAGCCACGGAGATACAATTACTGCAATTCCATCTAATTTTAAGACAATAGCTTCGACTGATAAAGTTGAAATCGCGGCATATCAAGCTAAAGGCGAAAATGTATGGGGTGTACAATTCCATCCCGAAGTTTTTCATTCGGAAGATGGCACATTACTACTCAAAAATTTTGTAGTGGATATATGTGGTGGTAAGCAAGATTGGAGCGCGGCATCTTTCATAGAGAGTACTGTAGCAGAACTAAAGGAGCAGGTAGGTAATGACCGTGTTATTCTCGGATTGAGTGGAGGCGTAGACTCCTCGGTTGCAGCAGTATTGCTACATAGAGCAATCGGGAAAAACCTCACATGTATTTTTGTGGATCATGGAATGCTACGCAAAAATGAATTTAAGAATGTGATGCACGATTATGAAGGATTAGGACTTAATGTAATTGGAGTGGATGCCAGCAAAAAATTCTTTGATGAACTTGCCGGCATTACCGACCCAGAACAAAAACGTAAGATAATTGGCAAAGGTTTTATTGATGTTTTCGATATTGAAGCCCATAAAATAGAGGATGCAAAATGGCTTGCTCAAGGCACAATATATCCCGACTGCATCGAATCGCTTTCAATCACAGGAACAGTGATAAAAAGCCATCACAATGTAGGCGGATTACCCGAAAAAATGAAATTGAAACTGTGCGAACCATTACGACTTCTATTTAAGGATGAAGTACGCCGCGTTGGTCGTGAACTAGGAATGCCCGAACATTTGATTACTCGCCATCCATTTCCCGGACCGGGACTTGCAGTGCGTATTCTTGGAGATATAACTCCAGAAAAAGTTGCTATTTTGCAAGAAGCCGATGATATATATATTCAAGGACTTCGTGATTGGGGGCTATATGATAAAGTTTGGCAAGCAGGCGTGATATTGCTCCCGGTGCAAAGCGTGGGTGTAATGGGTGATGAACGCACCTATGAACGCGCTGTTGCTCTCCGAGCTGTTACAAGTACTGATGCTATGACTGCTGATTGGGCACATCTACCCTATGAATTTATGGCAAAGGTGAGTAACGATATAATCAATAAGGTTCGCGGTGTAAATCGCGTATGCTACGATATAAGCTCAAAACCACCGGCAACTATCGAATGGGAATAAATAAAAATATATAACTTATCAATAATCGCTGCTCTTCACAAATAGCAGCGATTTCTCTTTTATTTCCCCTTACGAAACAAAATAAATATTTTTTTGCAATTATAGATATATTCTTAGTTTATATCAAAATTAAGTTATACTTTTGCATTAAATTAAAAAACACAAATAATCCAATTTTACTAATAATGAATAAATTCATCACCAATCTATCGGTGGCGATGGCAATTATTGCCCCACTAACGACCACATCATGTGTGTCGCAAGATGAAGGGAGAAACCCTTCTGAGGTTAAACAAACTAAAGATCTTAAGATACCATCAAACTTTGATTGGAATATGTCGGAGGAAATAGTTTGCGAGGTTAATGCAGTGACTGACGCTACAATTTCTTTATATCTTGACAAAGAATGCAAAGAAGATCTATTGACTGAAACAAATGTTACTCCAGGAACTAATACAATAGAAATAAACGCTCCAAAAGGTACTAAAACGATATATTCAAAATATACCGATAGCGAGAATCAACATCATCAACAAGAATCAACTGTAGCAAGCTCTAAATCAACCGTGAACGTTCCGGCTGATGCTGTTATTGCCGTACCGGAAACCGAATATTACAATACATTAATATATCCTGCCAATTGGGGTAGTGTAATGTTTGAGGATTTATTCCCGGCATTGGGCGATTACGACTTCAATGATTACGTATTGAATTATCAAGTATATCTTGATTATGGCACAACCAAAGAATACGTTAAGGATATGCGCATATCACTTTATGTATATGCTATTGGTGGATCATTGGATTATGAACCATACGTTCGTATCATTGGTAGCGATGCTACAAATATTAATTTTGATTCCTCATATCATCCCAACGGATTAGACATTCGCAACAATACTAAAAAAGGTGTAGCTGTCGATAAAGTATCTGGTAAAGATGAATTAGTGCTACACTTCGAAAACATGGATGGTAACCCTTATGCGAGAGGTGGAAAATACTACAACACCATTAATGGAGCCATTACAAAAGCAAGCGAAGTAACACAGGTTACAGTATATCTTAATTTTAAAGAAGAGATGCCTATATCTGAATTAAAGGATAAAAACATCGATATTTTCCTTGCCAATGGCGATCGCTCGAAAGAAATTCACCTCCGTGGTATTATGCCGGTTTTCAACCAATATGATTTCACTCAAAAAGGAATATCAAAAGATATACCCTACGCATCCGAAAACAACCTCGTATGGGCTATTAAAATACCGAGAACCACTCGCCATGCTGTAGAAAATGCTGATTTTTGCAAAGCATATACACAATTTGAAAAATGGGCTACGAGCGGTGGATATGAGAATCCTAATTGGTACATACGCACAAACAATCCTCTGAATTATGATGCAAATCTTCTGATTCAATGGGGTCGATAATATAATAAATAACAATGGCGAGTATATACTCGCCATTGTTATTTATTATACATATATCAAAATATTTTTTGCAGCATCACAGCATCTATATAGTCATTGCCGACACGAATCCAATCGTTAAGAATTCCGGTATCACTAAATCCTAACGATCGAAACAAATTCAATGTAACTTGATTCTTTGCCGGAATCACAGCGACCATTTGATGAAGTCCTATAAAACGATGAGCATAATCGATAGCTAAATTCATGGTTGCCTTTCCATATCCTTTACCCTGATATTTCGGATCGATAAATAGACCTATATGGCACCGTCGATGAAACGGATCGAAATCAAACATATCAAATGTGCCAATGCTTTCACCAGAATCTCTCAACACTACCATAAGACGCAATTGCCGGCTCGTAAAAATATCTCCATCATAATTTTGAATATAATCCCAGAGTTGAGCACGCGAATATGGCGCAAGAGTGTTGCCTACATTCCACATATTACTATCGTTTTCCCATAAATACAAAGCATCGAGATCTACAGGTTCGAGAGCACGCAATGTAAGCTTTTCATTAGACAAAACAGGAATCATAATAATTGCATTTTAGGTGATACTATTATATTGTTTTCATCAGAATATATATGAAATCTTATTCCTTTCCTTTTATTTCTAAAGATATACTCCACAATCTCACTGTAACTCATACATCTGTTATCTAACACTATATCCATCATATCCTCTTTAAACTGAATATTTCGGTCGTTACTTCTTATTCGTGTAATACTTTTAGTATCGGGAATTTTCAATTCTATTAGGTCACATATCGGCGTTGCATCATCGCTCACAACTATCCAATTATTGTAGATTATTGCCTTAGCCGGGCACAACCGCTTAAACGGCAACGACAAAGTCGCCCCAAAAGCGCGTATCTTCACTGCACTTTTTATTACAATCGAATATACCCAACTATAATGAGGATAATGCTTCTTGAAGAATATCACCATTGCATCATAAAAGATATTGACATATTTAAGTGTATCCTTATTAGTACTTTCACCTTTATAATGAATTATAGGAGCCGGACAATAATAATTTTTATATCCCGATTTTACTACTCGATATGATAAATCGATATCTTCACCATACATGAAAAAATCGGAATCAAAAGATCCTATTCTCTTCAACAAATCAGTACGAAAAAACATAAATGCTCCAGCCATAATATCAATCGGACTCGATTCATCTATTGACACTTCCGGCAGATAATATTCAGCAAAAAAATTTGACTGAGGAAATAAAGCTGCCAATCCGAAAATTTTGCAAAACGAAACCCATGGTGTCGGAAACCCTCGCTTTGATTCCGGCAAAAAGAATCCGTTGCCGTCAATCATTCTCGTACCAATAGCACCACAATCAGAATGCAAAGACATTATTCCAATACATTCATCAATACACGATTCCGTTATCACAGTATCCGGATTAAGAATCAAAGTATATTCACCTTTAGCCATTGCAATACCTTGATTATTAGCCTTAGCAAAACCCACATTCTCCTTATTCTCAATGAAAATCACATCGCTAAATCGAGATTGAAGAAAAGAGATTGAATCATCGCCCGAATTATTATCAATAACTATTATTTCGTAATCATATGATGCAAGCGATTCTTGAACAGACTTGATAGTTTGCTCAAGAAAATATTTTACTCTATAATTGACTATTACAACAGTTACTTTCTTCACGCGAATAAATCTTCTTTTTATTTATAACCGAATTTTAGCTGAAATATTATACACAGATGCTAATAACAAAGGGTTTCTCCATTTTGAAGAAACCCTTTTTGTGACTCCGACAGGATTCAAACCTGTAACCTTCTGATCCGTAGTCAGATGCTCTATTCAGTTGAGCCACGGAGCCGTTT
>CAZYEO010000081.1:0-10661 GCA_964646495.1 uncultured Muribaculaceae bacterium | reverse complement strand
AGCCAATAATTGACTTCATTGATGCAAAGATAGTGTTTTTCTGTCAAAATAAAAATATTAAATTTCTGATCGTATTTGTTGAGTGGATTAATTGCTATATTTGGGTCATTAATTACCTAATACATTCATGAATTATGGAGATATGTAATGATGTGGCTCGTAATAGAGCTTGGACAGAAATTGATGGACTCGAATGTGAAGTAGAATATTTGGTAAATGATGGTACTTTGAATATTATTCACACATTTGTACCTCCCGCACTCGAAGGTCAGGGTATTGCATCTAAATTGGTGAAATGTGCCTATGATTATGCTGTTGCTGAAGGATTACGCCCAATGGCTACTTGTTCTTATGCACGCACATGGCTAAAAAGACATCCCGAATATGTGAAATGATTACCTGATTAAAAAAGAGGAGAGGATGCCCTATATGAATTTGGGCATCCTCTCGCTGTGTGTATATTATGCTTTTAGCCTTTGGGGCTGTTAGCTTTTATTACAATTGTGGACCGGCAGCTACTAATGCTTTGCCAGCTTCGTTTCCTGTGTATTTAGCGAAGTTCTTGATGAAGCGACCAGCAAGATCCTTAGCTTTTACTTCCCATTCAGCAGCATCTTTGTAGGTGTCGCGTGGGTCAAGGATTTTAGGATCTACTCCAGGAAGAGCTGTTGGTACTTCGAAATCGAAGAAAGGAATAGTCTTTGTAGGAGCAGTTTTGATAGCACCGTCAAGGATTGCATCAATAATACCGCGTGTATCTTTGATAGAGATACGTTTTCCTGTTCCGTTCCAACCTGTATTTACTAAATATGCTTTAGCTCCAGATTTTTCCATTTTCTTCACTAATTCTTCAGCATATTTTGTAGGGTGCAATGAAAGGAATGCAGCACCGAAACAAGCAGAGAAAGTAGGAGTTGGTTCGGTAATTCCACGTTCTGTACCAGCCAATTTAGCTGTAAATCCAGATAGGAAGTAGTATTTAGTTTGTTCTGCATTAAGTATGCTTACTGGAGGAAGTACACCGAAAGCATCGGCAGAAAGGAAAATTACGTTTTGAGCTGCAGGAGCTTTAGAAACCGGTTTAACGATGTTTTCGATGTGGTCGATAGGATATGAAACGCGAGTGTTTTCAGTAGCGCTCTTATCGTTGAAATCGATAATTCCGTTAGCATCAACAGTTACGTTTTCAAGAAGAGCATCGCGACGGATAGCTTTGAAAATATCTGGTTCGCTTTCTTTGTCGAGGTTGATAACCTTAGCATAGCATCCACCTTCAAAGTTGAAGATACCTTCATCGTCCCAACCATGTTCGTCGTCGCCGATAAGCATACGTTTTGGGTCTGTAGAAAGGGTTGTTTTACCTGTTCCTGAAAGACCGAAGAAAATAGCTGTTTCGCCTGCATCGTTTGTGTTAGCAGAACAGTGCATAGAAGCCATACCGTTAAGTGGTAAGTAGTAGTTCATCATAGAGAACATACCTTTTTTCATTTCACCACCGTACCATGTATTAACGATTACTTGTTCTTTTGTAGTAAGGTTGAATACTACTGCAGTTTCGCTATTCAAACCAAGTTCAGCGAAGTTTGTAACTTTAGCTTTAGAAGCGTTGTAAACAACGAAATCAGGTTCTCCGAAGTTAGCAAGTTCTTCGTCTGTAGGACGGATAAACATGTTCTTAACGAAGTGTGCTTGCCAAGCTACTTCCATGATGAAACGTACTTTCATGCGAGATCCTTCGTTAGCACCGCAGAATGCGTCTACTACATAAAGTTTTTTGTTAGAAAGTTCTTTCTTTGCAATTTCTTTTATAGCATCCCAAGCTTCTTGAGAAGCAGGTTTGTTGTCGTTTTTATATTCATCAGAAGTCCACCATACTTTGTCGGCGCTTGTTGCATCTTTAACGATAAATTTATCTTTAGGAGAACGACCGGTGTAAACACCTGTCATAACATTTACAGCACCAAGTTCAGTTTCCTGACCTTTTTCAAATCCTTCCAAAGTAGAAGCAGTTTCATCTTTGAAAAGTTGCTCGTAAGTAGGGTTGTACACGATTTCCGGTGTACCAACGATTCCGTACTTTGTTAAATCAATCTTTGTCATGTCGTATGATTAATTATTAAGTTATTAATTAATTGTTTATGCCTAAAAAGTTATCTTAAAAACCACTGCAAATTTAGTGAAATTTTTTAATGTCGCATCACAATTAAGGAAAAATTTCCGTATTATCTCGCACTTTTAATTATTTATTACACAAAATTGATTGGATAGTGATAATAAAAGTATATCTAAAGTGTTGATGTTTATTAAGTTAAAAGAGCTATTATGTGTTGTGGGAAATTTGCCTGATTAATTGTTTTTAAACATATAATATTGCCCATTTTGTATATATATTTATTCAAACTTCCACACGATCGTTCCCACTTGTTCTATGGTGCTTTCTTTTGACACCGAGAATCGTGATTGCTTGGAGGCTTGTTCGCAGCTTCTTCTCACTTGAGCAGATGCGGCAGCCGACCCCGATCCGCTTTTGTAAATAGCAGAAATAACTCGTCCGCGAGGGTCTACGCGCACTTCGATTACAATTCTACCATCGACCGTGCTCGATGGCTTGCCCCAGCTTTCAAGTGTGCGCCCTTTTAGTGAGTGTCCGGGTGCGCCACTTCTTGCGCCATTATCTGAATTGCCGTTTGGAGATCCTTGAGTGCCACTTCCCGATCCTGTTGATGAAAATGCAACTCTTTTCTTTATTTTATCGGCTTTTTCCTGCTCCCTTTTTTCTCTTTCTCTTTTCTCTAACTCCTCTTTGGTGGGTCCCGGTTTTTTCTCTTTTTCCTTCTCTTTTACTTTCATTGGAGATTCTTTATCGGTCGATACCAACTGAGGTGCTTCACCGGGGTCTCCTTCATTTTTCATATCCTCCGCTTCCTGGCTATCTTCCGCTTTTGATTGTTCGGGCATTGCGTCGTTGAGAGTGGTAGGTGCATCGATATTTCCGAGCATCACATATTCACCTCCGAAAAGGATTTCGCTCTCTTTCGGTAGAGGCATATCTTTTGGTGGCCATGAATAATATAGATATGAACAAAGCAGAATAAATATTATCAGCGCATGAAACGCTAAAGCAATTATTGCTGCAATGAGTTTGTTTTTATCCTGTATTTTCACTGTGGAATATGAGTATATATAATGTAATTACTAAAGGTGTATTTTAATACCGGGTCAAAGTTTATTTGGATACCGGTTTTGTGGCGAGTACCATTTTCAGGTTAGCTCGAGCCGACCGGTCAAGAATTTTTACAACCTCTCCATAAGGAACCTCCTCATCGGCATATAGAGCGATGAATTGATCGGGGTTGCTTTCATTTGTGAGCTTTAAAAAAGCAATCAGTTGATCGTCGGTGATTGGTTGGGGTTCTTCATCACCATGAGATGCAAAAAGGTGTAATTCCTTGTCAAGGTAAACTCGTGTACCCGGTTTTATCGCTGTTTGCTCTCCGCTTTGTGGTAGATTGACTTCTAAAGCGGTTGGGAATACAAAAGTTGAGGTTACCATAAAGAATATAAGCAATAGAAATATGACATCGGTCATCGAAGCCATACTAAATGTTGCCATCATATCATGTTGTCTCTTGAATGCCATAGCCGAGAGGGGGTTAAAAGATTATTATTGAGCCGGCTCATTAAGGAGATCCATAAATTCCATTGTTTTTGCTTCGAGCTGATTCATTACATTGTTTACGCGAGCCACGAGATAATTATATGCAAATAGTGCTATAATTCCCACTATAAGACCCGCTACAGTAGTAACAAGAGCTTCATAAATACCGTTGGCAAGAATACTAACGTTTGCGCTCCCTCCTGCACTTGCAAGAGCAAAGAATGCTTCAACCATACCGATTACAGTGCCGAGAAATCCAAGCATTGGTGCGCCGGCTGCTGTTGTTGCGAGCCAAGGAAATCCTTTTCCAAGTTTTGATATTTCAAGATTACCAACATTTTCAATCGCTACGAGCACGTCATTCATTGGTCGTCCAATACGAGTAATTCCTTTCATAATCAAACGAGCATAGGGGGTGTCTGATTTTTTGCACAGATTCAACGCGCTTTCTATCTCGCCATCATGTATGTAATCTTTAATACGTTTCATAAAAGTATCGTCCTCTTTCGCAGCGGTGCGAATTGCGAGGAATCGCTCGATAAAAATATAAATACTGATAAGTGACAATATCGCAAGAGGAATCATTATAAAGCCTCCTTTGAGGCATAGATCCCATACCGACAATTGTTCTTCAATCGATGGAGCCACTTGAACCGTTGCTGTGGTGTCTTGCGCCACTGTGGTCAAAGAATCCATTTGTGATGTGATACTCAAGATAATGGAATTAATAATTGACATAATGTAGTTTTATTTGTTCGAGGTTGTTGAGAGATATTTATTTTAGGGTTTTAACGCTTCTTTATATGCTTTTATCGTGTCAGCCAATCCCATATATAGAGCATCCGAAATAAGGCAATGTCCTATCGATACCTCATTGAGATATGGTACTTTCTCTGCAAAATACTTTAGGTTTACGAGACTTAAATCATGTCCGGCATTTACACCGAGTCCGGCATTGTGTGCGGCGATTGCAGCTTCCACAAATGGGGCTACTGCTGCTTCTGGGTTTTTTGGAAACTCCAGCGCATATGGTTCTGTAAAGAGCTCTATGCGATCGGTTCCGGTGGCTGCTGCCGCTTTTATGTTGTCGATATCGGTTCCGACGAATATACTCGTACGAATTCCTGCGTCTCGCAAATGATCTACAATAGATGCAAGAAATTCTTCGTTTCCTTTTATAATCCAACCTTCGCTTGAAGTTACTGCGTCGGGGGCATCGGGAACTAAAGTCACTTGTTCAGGTCTTACTTTAAATATCAAATCCATAAATTCGGGAGATGGATATCCCTCAATATTGAATTCGGTTTTAACGAGAGGTCTCAATGCGAATACATCGCTTGTCTTAATATGTCGTTGATCGGGACGTGGATGAATGGTAATTCCATCCGCTCCATAAGTCTCACAGTCAATTGCAAATCGCTCCACGTCAGGCATATTACCTCCGCGAGCGTTTCTTAAAGTAGCAACTTTATTAATATTAACGCTTAAATTTGTCATATTCCTATTTAATAAATTGATGTACGAACCCATAGGAGATCGTATTTCCGCTTATTGTATAACAAAAAAATACTATCTTTGTAAATGATAGAAACATAAAAGAGACGAATGTGTTTCAGTAACTTCAGCATTACTATTGTTATAAAAGATTATATAGCATTTTTTACAAAAGTAATATGAAATAATAATATTTCCATGTAAATATCATTTTTTATATATAAAATGAGATGAGAATAGCAATTTACGGAAACGAGTATCAAGAAAATCATATAGGAGATATTGCAAAACTTTTTGATGCTCTATCTCAATATAATGCTTGGATTGAGATTGAACGGAGTTTTTACGATTATCTGTGCAAAGTAATGGATTGCGCTCCACCGGTGAATGAAGTGATTGATGCCGGTGATGACTTCTCGGCTGCAATTGTGCTGAGTATTGGTGGCGATGGCACTTTTCTGCGCACAGCCGAATGGGTGGCAAAGAAAGGCATTCCTATTTTAGGCATCAATACCGGACATTTAGGCTATTTAGCCGATGTGCATGTGGGGAGTATTGATAATGTGATTCGTAATCTATTTGCCGGGAAATATAAGATAGAGTGCAGAACCGTGCTTGAAGTATCTACAGGCGACTATGATGATTTGCACCATCCCTATGCACTAAATGAAGTTGCTATATTAAAGCAGGACACATCGTCGATGATTTCTATGCGTACCAAAGTAAATGGTATAGACCTCACCACATATAAGGGAGATGGATTGATAATATCTACGCCCACCGGCAGTACCGCCTATAACATGTCGGTAGGGGGTCCTATCATCGATCCCACATCCAATTGCTGGGCGGTTTCGCCTATCGCAGCACATTCGCTCACTATGCGCCCACTTGTGTTGCGCGATGATAGTGAAATAAGCGTTACCACTCATTCGCGAGCTTCGTCCTACAGGCTTAGTATTGATGGCAGATCTGTAACGATGCCCGAAGGTTCAACCATAAAAGTGTGCAAAGCTCCATTTGCCGTAAAAGTGATTCAAGGCTTAAAACATAATTTTGCCGAAACACTTCGTAATAAACTTATGTGGGGAATTGACCAGAGATAATGAAAAAAGGGCATAATGATAAAAAAAGAGTATTTTTTTTCGAATATTCCCAATTCTGCTACCTTTGTGCTTGAAATAATTGTTATAGTATCATTAATGGCATGATTTATGCTTTTATATACATTAAAACGATTGAATTATAAATTTTAATAATAAATGTTTTATGGAAACTATCAAACCCGGAAAATTTGTTGAGCTGGTATATGATATATACGAAGTAGCCGAACCACAAGAGATTCTAATGTACAAATTTAATGAAGACATGCCTGAGTCATTTGTTTATGGAATGAACAATGGAATGCTTGAATCTTTCGCAAAGGCTATTGCTGGATTAAAAGCCGGAGAAGCATTTGATGTGACATTTGGTCCCGATGATGCTTTTGGTCCCTACATGGAATCATATCTTATGGAGTTTGACAAAGAGATGTTTACGGTTGATGGCGTATTTGACGAAGAACGCGTAAAAGAGGGAAATCCTATAGAAATGATGACCTCCGACGGACATCGCGTGGTAGGCGACGTTGTTAGCGTTTCTCCGGAAAAAGTGAAAATAGATTTTAATCATCCTTTGGCAGGACAAACAATACATTTTATTGGAAAAGTAAAAACAGTTCGCGATGCTACACCCGAAGAGCTTCAACCCAAAAGCGGATGTTGTGGTTGCGACCACGAACATGGTGACGAGAGTGGATGCTGTGGCGACGAAGGTGGATGCGGAAGTTGCCACTAATACACGCATTGACAACAGAATATGTTTTATCCCCGGATTCAATTTGAAATCGGGGATAATTTTTAGGAATTGCTTGTGGCGTTGAGCCATGCAAGAATTGCCATTAATGCAATGATAAATACGATTATAGGGATATAAATCGTATTGCTGATACGCTTTTCCAGCTCCAACTGAAGATCGTATATTGTGGCATATTCCATATTTATACATTTGGATGCTATGCGAAGTAATCTTGCCGGGGCTTTCCTTTTATTTGATTCAAGTACCTCATGGAGCAATACCCCATATTGATACATCATATCTTCAGCGGATAGAATATTATCATTATGCTCACTATCGCGCAAACTTATAGAGGATGTAGATTCATTAACAATAATATCTAATGGAGATAACGAACTTACCCCATCGTGAAGAATCATTATATCTACCAAGTCGTATTGCAATAGCTTCATGATGACAGGGGATACTTTTCTTTTGTCGATAATATCCCGAAGTGTGGCGCAATGGCTTATATTTTCTTTAATGCTCATAATAGAAGCAAAAATACAATAAAAACATCAGATTAGAGAAATCAATACCGGCAAAATATATTACCTTATTGATTAAAGTTTTGCGATAGTTTGCTTGTTTTTATCCTGATATAATGTAAATTTGTGGTATTATGACTATTCAAGAAGCTCAAGCAGAAGTAGATTGTTGGATCAAGAAATACGGAGTGCGATATTTCAACGAATTGACCAATATGGCTATCCTCACAGAGGAAGTGGGAGAGGTGGCGCGTATAATGGCACGCAGATATGGTGAGCAATCATCCAAAGAATCGGATAAAGCGCATGAACTTGCCGACGAGCTTGCCGATGTGATGTGGGTGCTTATGTGTATTGCCAATCAAACAGGAATAGATTTAACCGAAGCATTCGAGAACAATTTACGCAAAAAAACTATTAGAGATGTTGATAGACATATCAATAATGAGAAATTGAAATAAAATATTAA
The DNA here is from genome assembly GCA_964646495.1 of uncultured Muribaculaceae bacterium. Taxonomy (GTDB): domain Bacteria; phylum Bacteroidota; class Bacteroidia; order Bacteroidales; family Muribaculaceae; genus HGM05232. The sequence continues at coordinate 2,680 of CAZYEO010000081.1, read as the reverse complement.
TATCAAACTGAATAAAAAAGATTAAATTATGAAAGATCTTGATAAGTATCATCAAGTTATCGCCGACAGTAAGGTAATTACCGACGATAAAAAAATAGAAAAAGAAGTTGCGGAACTTTTGGCTAAGCATATCGATGAAAATCGTAATGTAGAGGTATATAAATTTCTTCTCAACACGATAGATCTTACTACTTTAAGCAGTACTGACAGCCAGACCTCAGTAGGTAAATTTACAGAAAGGGTGAATGATTTTGAAAATGAATATCCCGAATACAAGAATGTAGCAGCTATATGTGTTTATGCAAATTTTGCATCTGTGGTGAGCTCCACTCTTGAGGTTTCAGGCGTAAATATAGCAGTATGTTCAGGAAATTTCCCATCATCGCAGGCAGCAATTGAGGTGAAAACCACAGAAACCGCTTTGGCTGTTGCCGACGGAGCTACTGAAGTTGATATCGTATTGAATTTAGGCTTGTTTTTTGATCATAATTACGAAGAACTTACCGATGAGATAAGCGAAATTAAACATGCGGCAAAAGATGCTCGTCTAAAAGTTATCTTGGAAACAGGAGCATTGCTAAGTGCCGATAATATTAAGAAGGCTTCAATTCTATCTATGTATTCTGGTGCGGACTTTATTAAAACATCTACCGGAAAAATGTATCCCGGAGCATCTGTCGAAGCTGCTTATGTGATGTGTAATTGTATCAAGGAATATTATGAGAAACATGGGGTAATGGTAGGATTCAAAGCATCAGGCGGAATTGCAACTACAGAAGATGCGTTGATGTATTATACTATTGTGAAAGAGGTTCTCGGCGAAAAATGGCTCACCAACGAGTATTTTAGACTTGGAGCTTCACGTCTTGCAAATGTGCTTTTGGGCGACATCACAGGAAATACCGTGAAATTTTTCTAAAAGAGTCTAGCCTAAATATTTTATCTCCGCGCTCATGGCTTATAACAGTCATGGGCGCGATGATTTTCACATAAGATATGTTTCAATTATAATGTGAATTTTTCGATTCAGGTTTTTTAATTATATTTGTGCTACTAATTTACCTCGAAATTCTACAATGAGCAGATATATATATTCCATATTAACATTACTTCTAATGTCAATTGTTTGGACTGCTAAAGCCCAATATCCCATAAGTGATAAAGATCTTGACATGCTCGATAAAGAACTTATGAAAGTAGAGGAATATGACAAAATTAAATACGCAAGAATAGATAGTATAAAACAAGTATTCAATAAAGCTAAAGGTACATATTCTCAAAAAATTGATGCAGCATTAAAAATAGGGAGGGAATATGAGTCGTTTATCACTGATTCTGCAGTGGTATATTATGAAACAGGGATGAAGATTGCTAAGCAAGCTGGTGATTCTCTCAAATTCATGGAAGCAAGAATCGGACGCATGAAAGTATTTGGCGTATCCGGATTGTATAAAGAAGCTGCAACGGAGCTTGAAGAGATCGAAAAATTAGAAATTCCCGAAGAACTCAAAACATTATGGTACGATAGTTGTCGCCAATTATTTGTGTATATGATTATATACACCGAGAATAATCCGGCATATTCAAAAAAATATTTCGACATGAACAATAAGTATCGTATCGAATTATTGAATTCACTCGATCCGGGAAGTGAGTTTTATAGATTTAATGAAGCAGAACTCTTGCAAAGCCAAGGTGAAAACAAAAAAGCGAAGCGAATGCTCATGGAGCTTATAGATGAAATTAACCCCGATTCATGGGTTTATGCCAGGGCTACAAGCGGAATTGCAACCATCGAAATGCAAGAGGGGAATAAAGATGTTGCTGCTCGCTACTTGGTTCTATCGGCAATCTCAGATATAAAAAGCTCAATTAAAGAAAATTCATCCATACAAAATCTGGCTGTATATCTGTATTCTTCGGGCGATATTGATCGTGCTTATAAGTATATATGTGTATCGCTTGAAGATGCAAATTTCTGCAATGCTCGCTTGCGCTCAATGCAAATATCGCGAAATATGCCACTTATAGATAGCGCATATAAATCGCAGATAAATAAGCAAAAAGATAGGATCTTAGTTATATTAGTATTAGTCAGTTTGCTATCGGTATGCCTGATTATTGCAATAATTCTTGGATTGCATCAAATGCGCAAGCTCAGTGAAGCACGCATGCATTTGAAAATAGCAAACCGCACCAAAGAGGAATATATAGGACATTTTCTCGACCTATGCTCTATATACATGGAACGTCTGGATAACTTCTGCAAGGTAGTTACGCGAAAGGTAAGTACCGGACAGCTTGAAGATCTTATAAAAATGACAAAATCACCTAAATTCGCCGAAGAACAACACAAAAAATTCTACGAAAATTTTGATAGTGCATTTCTACACATTTATCCTGCATTTGTAGAGCAATTCAATCAATTGCTTATTCCCGAAGAACGCATATCTATTAAAGATGGGAAATTAACTACCGAATTGCGAATATTTGCCTTTTTGAGGATGGGGGTGGATGATAGCACTAAAATTGCTTCATTCCTACATTACTCAGTGAATACCATTTACACCTATAGAAATAAAATGCGCAATAAAGCACTCAATCGAGACACATTTGAAAAGGATGTGATGCAGATTGGCACTCCTGAATAGCATTTTACCCCGTATATACCATATTTTAG
>CAZYEO010000080.1:0-10664 GCA_964646495.1 uncultured Muribaculaceae bacterium | reverse complement strand
TATATTCAATATTTTTATCCTTGAAAGATTTCTTTAACTCTTCCACAATATCCTTATCTTCTACCGTTCCACCTTCGAGGGTCAAGAATATAGGGGTGCGATCATTGAAAAGTTGATTATATTCATTGACAACCTCTGCATACATGTAAGAGTGGGGGATATTAACCTGAAAAAAGTGATCATTGTCTGCATAAGATTCGCTTTTTATTGCAAAAATATTAATCAAATTAATAGAATTATCCTTTGAGAATTTAGCTAAAATATCAACCTGCTCAAGATCATCTGGGGCAAAAATCATATTCATTTCCTTTAGCTTAGGATCTGATATAAGTTCTCGTATTTTTGTCATTGAATTTTCAGAGTCATAAGTATATATCACAATTTTATTGTTGTATTCCTTTCTCACACTATCAACCGCAAGCAAAAAACCGCGATAAAATTCAGTATATAGCTTTGCTTGCTTGTCATTTACGCTACTTTTCAACATATATGGAAGAATCAATGCCACTTTCAAGGTATCGTAATTATTTTTTGCATGAATTGAATCATATATTTCCTCCACCTTCTCAATCGATGGCTCAGCTTCTTGTATCTTCTCCTCGGCTACTACGGTGTTTTTGGGAATATATAAATTCATCCCGGATTTCAACTTTTCAACCCCTTTATTGGCTTGTGTCAATTCCTCAACAGAAATACCAAATTGATGTGCGACAGAATAGAATGTGTCTTTTCGCTTAACCTTATAGGTAATAAACTCTGGAGTAGGCATCTCAATGACCTGTTCTACAAAAGTATTCGGACTAATTTTTATTACATCATTAATTTTAAAATTAGTAGGAGAGACCCCTGGATTAAGGGCTAAAATTTTATCTACAGTGGTAGAATACCTTTTCGATAAGTTAAATAGAGTGTCACCTTTCTTTATTGTATGATATATGATTTCATTTTGCGAAGAGCTGGGAGTCGTAACATCTATTGCCGTAATTATTTGAGGAATTTCAAGTACTTGTCCCGTTTTTATCCCATTATTTGCCGATGGATTAGCTACGATGATAGCATCGGGGGTAGTATTATATAACTTAGATATTCCATAGAGTGTTTCACCTCGTTCCACGATATGATGAAACATGTCGGGTGTATTATCCTCTACACGCTTAGCTTCCGTCTTTTTCGTAAAATCATTAACCGGGAAAAAAAGAGTTTGCCCTGATTTCAATCCATCGCCAACAGTCGGATTATATTTCAATATGTCATCCTTTGTCACATTCAATTTCTTACATATTGCATAAATTGTTTCTTTTGAAGAAACCTTATATACATAGAAATTAGTGCTACCTATTTTTTGAATAGGCAAATTAGATATATTACCCCAACATGATATGCTAAACATAATGGTAGTAATAAATGTAACAATAAATAATCTTATACGCATAATCGAAATATTATATTATTGAAAAATGGAGCTATTGCTGTATATTATATATTTGCCAGTGCCTGTTTAATGTCATTTATTATATCATCGGCATTCTCAATACCTACGGATAATCTTATAAGATCGGGAGCTACTCCGGCTTCTACTAATTGAGCATCTGTTAGTTGGCGGTGTGTGTGACTTGCCGGATGAAGAACACATGTACGAGCATCTGCCACATGTGTAACAATACATATAAATTTAAGACTATCCATAAATCTAACTGCAGTTTCGCGATCTCCTTTCAATCCGAATGCTAATACGCCACAAGATCCGTTAGGCAGATATTTTTTCGCAAAATCATGGTATTTATCATCTTTAAGCCCACAATATTTCACCCATGCCACTTTTTCATTTGAATTAAGAAATTCAGCAATTTTTTGTGCGTTACTACAATGTCTTTCCATTCTTAAATGCAATGTTTCAAGTCCTACATTAAGCAAAAAAGAATTTTGTGGTGATTGAATTGATCCAAGATCACGCATTAATTGTACAGTTGCCTTCGTAATATATGCCATTTTGCCGAAATTGGTTGTATATGTGAGTCCATGATACGAATCATCGGGAGAGGTCAATCCTGGAAATTTATCGGCATAATCATCCCAATTAAAATTACCACTATCTACAATAGCTCCACCTACACACATAGCATGCCCATCCATATATTTTGTGGTAGAGTGTGTCACAATATCAGCACCCCATTCAAATGGTCGGCAATTTATTGGTGTTGCAAATGTATTATCGATTATCAATGGAACTCCTTGTGAATGCGCTATTTTAGCAAATTTTTCAATGTCGAGCACACTCATTGCGGGGTTGGCTATTGTTTCACCAAATAGAGCCTTAGTATTTGGTCTGAATGCATCAGAAATAACTGTATCTTCGGCATCTGCATCTATAAATGTAACATCAATTCCAAATTTTCTAAGTGTAACATTGAATAAATTGAAGGTACCTCCATATATAGTAGATGAACATACGATATGATCGCCGGCTCCACATATATTTATTATTGCAAAGAAATTGGCAGCTTGCCCTGACGATGTAAGTATTGCTCCGACGCCTCCTTCAAGAGTTGCAATCTTTGATGCTACTGCATCGTTTGTTGGATTTTGTAGTCGTGTGTAAAAATAGCCACTCTCTTCAAGATCGAAAAGGCGAGCCATTTGCTCGGTGGAATCATATTTAAAAGTTGTGCTTTGGTAAATCGGTAGTACTCGAGGTTCTCCGTTTTTAGGAGTCCATCCACCTTGTACACAAATCGTATCTACATTCAATTTATTGTCCATTTTTTATGTTGGATAAGTTTATTTTTATTACAAAAGTAGTAAATATAAGTCTATCTATAGCTTAATGATTGTGATAATATCATTTATCATTATCTTTTACCCTTAAAAAATACTCCTGACGAATGTTGTTTTCAAGTGTTGGGATTTAGGGAACGCCACTATTATTACACTTAATTTGCTATCCATTCTATAGAATATAGCTCATGTTGTTCCTATAATCATCCTATCATTTCTTTGGATTAACAACTCTATCGCCTAATATTGCGGCTAATTGTCTTCTCAAAGAATAAAGATTCTGCAAATCCATTAAAAGCATTTGTATCTCTTTTTCATCGTTGGTATCTCCAATACGCTTTTGCACATCTTTTATTCTACACAGCACCACACAATTCTTCCAATTATATATTGCTATGGGTAGCAAAGAAACAAGTCTGTTAAACTCCGAAGGTATTACAGCATATTTTGTATGTATTTTACTCAAAATATATCTTTCACTAACCAACTTCAACGCAATCATTCTTATTTCATCATCTTGGTGGGAACACAGCATTCTCTCGAGATAATTAATTCTGTATTCTTCAATACTCTGATTAACTTCGCGTTGAATACGTTCATTAAGGTCTGCTTCTTTACGGGTAATATCATCAATGTTTTGAACATTTTTCTTTATTTCTTCAATTCCGATATTCAACTGATTATCAGCCCATTTTTTTAGTTCAGATACCTTATCTTTCAATGAGTCATTAAAGCTATCGATATATGTGCGTGCCAATTGGAATACCCTACGGAAAAGAGGATTTGAAAATTGTATTCCATCATGATTCAGTTCATCCATTATATAATCGAGAACGATTACTCCTTTTTCGTTTTCCTCTTCCGACTCTGCGCACAAAAGCGACATTCCATATTTCACACCATATCGTATCACAGCTTCTTCATAAGGATAGAGTAGGGCATCATTATCAGAATGAGCATTTCCTATAATCGGGGTTGCATGGGGTAATAATTCCGGATCGGTGCTATCGTCAGATGTTTCCGTTGATACTGAATTAGCGATCCGTTTTTTATCAAAATTTTTTTCTTTATTTTTCTGTCTTATTTTATTTACTTCGTTTATAAGCACCAACTCACTTATATCAAGTAATCTGCTACATTCTTTCACATACACTGCTTGAGTGACATCAAAAGGTATTATTGCGATTGAATTTACAATATCCTGAATCACCGAGGATCTCTTTATCGGGTCATTTTTAACTCCCTCAAGAAGAATTCGAGTTTTAAACTGAATGAAATCTGTTTCATTTTCATCAATATATTGATGAAATTCTGTTGAATTATGTTTACGTGCAAAGCTATCCGGATCATCTCCATCGGGAAGGAGTAATACTTTTATATTCAAACCCTCTGCAAGGAGCAAATCAATACCTCTCAGTGATGCTTTAATTCCGGCAGCATCTCCATCATATAGCACAGTCACATTGTCGGTAAATCGATGAATCATTCTTATCTGCCCTTCAGTGAGAGATGTACCTGAAGATGCAACAACATTTTCAATTCCTGCTTGGTGCATGGATATAACATCGGTATATCCTTCTACAAGGAAACATTTTTCTCGCTTTACTATGGCTTGTTTAGCCTGATACAATCCATATAATTCATTACTCTTTTTATATATTAGAGATTCGGGTGAATTTACATATTTCGCAGGATCTTTTTTTAGTGTTCTTCCTCCGAATGCTATTACTTTTCCTGCAACATTGAGTACAGGAAACATTACTCTCCCTTTAAAACGATCATATCCACCGCCATATTTGTTTTCGGAGCATAAACCGGTTGAAAAAAGAAATTTCGGATTATATCCTTTGGACACGGCTGCATCGTAAAGTGCATCTTTAGAATCAAGAGAATATCCAAGATGGAATTTTTTGATAGTTAAATCGCTAAAGCCACGTTCATAAAAATAACTCAATCCAATTTCACGCCCTTCCGTTTCTTCAAAAATATTTTTTTCGAAATAATTTGATGCAAACTCATTTATGATGAGCATACTTTCACGCTCCGATTGGGTTTCTTTCTCCTTATCTGTAAGCTCTCTTTCTTTTACTTCAATATGATATTTTTTAGCTAAATATTTCAATGCCTCATAGTACGAAAGTTGTTCATGTTCCATTATAAAATTAACGGCACTACCACCTTTCCCGCAACTGAAACATTTACAGATTCCTTTGGCACGCGACACGCTGAATGATGGCGTTTTCTCATTATGAAATGGACATAATCCTGTATAATTCGTACCACGCCTACGTAAATGAACAAAATCAGATACTACCTCTACAATATCGGCAGCATCAAGAATCTGTGTAACTGTTTGCTTATCTATCATTAATATTTTCCTTATTTTGCAAGATTAAATATTGCTATTATATCATCCTTATATAATTTTTTTAATTGTCCTAATCCATTAGGACGCTCTTCAAGCGCACGATTTGCCATATCTTCAAAATGATCAGTTCCTATACCGACTTCACTTAATCGGGTAGGAAGCCCAATATTGTGATACCAATTCTCCAATTTTTCTGTAAAGAGTTTTACCCCTTCATTTTCATTAAGTGAATATGTATCAATTCCTAAAACATATTGTGCAAATCTAAGAAATTTTAAAGGCATTACGTTCCACACATGTTTAATCCAAGCCGGGAAAATAATTGCTAATCCTGCGCCATGTGCAATATCGTATGTGCCACTCAATTCATGTTCGATATTATGGCTACCCCAATCACCAATTCGCCCGCAGTCAAGGATATTATTATGTGCAATCGTCCCTGTAAGCATTATTTCTGCTCTTATGTCGTAATTGTCGGGGTCATCAATCACTTTTAGAGCATTGTTCATTATAGTGACACACGCTCCCTCAATCATCCTATCAGTAAGTTCCACATGTGTAACGGTTGTAAAATATCGTTCCATCAAGTGCGCCAATATATCTGATGCTCCACATGCCATTTGATATGTGGATAAGGAAAATGATGTTTGAGGATCAATTATAGCAAACTTCGGAATTATGATGTTATCATGTATACCTCGTTTGTAATTACCATCTTCATTTGTGATAACTGATGCATAACTCGTCTCACTACCGGCGGCAGGAATCGTCAGCACAACTCCTATAGGCAAACAATTAGGGATAGCTGGATCTGTCATATAAAAATCCCAGACATCGCAATCATTAGTTGCTGCAACACCAATAGCTTTTGCTGTATCTATCACACTACCACCACCTACTGCAAGTATGAAATCGATGCCATTATCATGACATATTTTTTCTCCTTCATATACATTACTCAGGCGTGGATTTGGCTTCACTCCCGATAATTCCATGAATTCAATATTGTGACTTTCTAATGATTTTACAACTTGATCATAAACACCATTCCTTTTTATTGATCCACCACCTGAAACTAATAAAACGTTTTTACACCCTAATTCTTTTATATGAGTTCCAACAGAAGGAATAACGCCTTTGCCAAAAAATATTTTGGCTGGATTATAAAATTCAAAATTTACCATAACATAGAATTTTGTTGTAATTGCATCAATGCAAAATTACCTCAAATATTCCGGTAAAAAAAGAGAGTGAGATAAAAACACTCACTCCCTTAAAGATATTATTTTGCTCGATATACTATTCTTCAAGTAATATTTCAAGAATTTTTACTGCAGCTTTCGATACCGATGTACCGGGACCAAATATTGCAGCTACACCTGCTTTATACAGATAATCATAGTCTTGAGCAGGAATTACACCTCCGGCAATTACTAATATATCCTCACGACCAAGTTTTTTAAGCTCCTCAATTACTTGTGGTACAAGAGTTTTGTGACCGGCTGCTAATGATGAAACTCCGAGAACGTTTACATCGTTCTCCACTGCTTGACGTGCGGCTTCTGCTGGAGTTTGGAACAAAGGTCCCATATCCACATCAAATCCACAATCAGCATACCCTGTTGCAACAACTTTCGCTCCACGATCATGCCCATCTTGTCCCATTTTGGCAATCATGATGCGCGGTTGGCGACCTTCTTTCTTCGCGAATTTCTCACACAATTCTTGTGCTTGAATGAAATCACTATCTTGTTTTGTTTCTGATGAATACACGCCTGATATAGTTCTAATTACAGCTTTATAACGACCTACAACTTCTTCGCAAGCATCTGAGATTTCGCCCAAAGTCGCACGCAAAGCAGCGGCTTTAACAGCAAGATCAAGAAGATTGCCTTCACCTGTTTTCACGCATTCAGTGATAGCTTCCAATGCTTTCTTCACTGCTTTTTCATCGCGTTTATGCTTAACATCATGTATGCGCTCAATTTGCTCCTTACGCACTTCAGTATTATCTATTTCAAGAATATCAATAGGATCCTCTTTTTCAAGACGATATTTGTTTACTCCTACAATGGTTTGTTTCCCAGAATCAATACGAGCTTGTGTACGAGCAGATGCCTCTTCAATACGCAACTTAGGAATACCGGTCTCGATAGCTTTAGCCATACCGCCAAGTTTTTCAATTTCTTGAATATGTTCCCATGCTTTATGAGCCAATTCATCAGTCAAAGCCTCTACATAGTAAGAGCCAGCCCAAGGATCGATTTCTTTAGTAATATATGTTTCTTCCTGAATATATATCTGAGTATTACGCGCAATACGTGCTGAGAAATCAGTAGGCAATGCTATAGCTTCATCAAGAGCATTTGTGTGTAGCGATTGAGTATGCCCCAATGTTGCACCCATAGCTTCAATTACTGTACGACCAACGTTATTAAACGGATCTTGTTCGGTAAGCGACCAACCTGAAGTTTGACAGTGTGTACGCAATGCCAATGATTTAGGATTTTTAGGATTGAATTGTTTCACAATCTTTGCCCAAAGCATGCGAGCTGCACGCATTTTGGCAATTTCCATGAAAAAGTTCATACCAATAGCCCAGAAGAATGACAGGCGGGGAGCAAAAGCATCAATATCCATGCCTGCATTTACACCTGCACGAAGATATTCGAGTCCATCTGCAAGAGTGTATGCAAGTTCAATATCCGCTGTTGCGCCAGCTTCTTGCATGTGATAACCGGAGATTGAAATAGAATTGAATTTAGGCATATTCTGAGCCGTAAACTCAAAAATATCGGCTATTATCTTCATTGAAAATTTAGGTGGATAAATATATGTATTACGCACCATAAATTCTTTCAGAATATCATTTTGAATCGTTCCTGCCATTTCATCAAGTTTCGCACCTTGTTCAAGTCCTGCGTTAATATAAAAAGCAAGAACAGGGAGTACTGCTCCATTCATTGTCATAGATACCGACATTTTATTCAATGGAATTCCATCAAACAACACTTTCATATCCTCAAGTGAACAGATTGATACACCTGCTTTACCCACATCACCAACAACGCGTTCATGATCTGCATCATATCCACGGTGTGTGGCAAGGTCAAAAGCTACAGAAAGCCCTTTTTGCCCTGACGCAAGATTTCGGCGATAGAATGCATTTGATTCTGATGCAGTCGAAAATCCGGCATACTGACGAATTGTCCATGGACGCATAGCATACATTCCACTGTATGGACCACGCAAGTATGGAGGTAATCCTGCAACATAATTAAGATGCTCCAACCCTTCAAGATCCTCTTTAGTATATATTGGTTTCACCGGAATAAGTTCCGGAGTAATCCATTTTTCTCCTTCAGCAACCGGTGCATGCTTCACATTAAAGGCATCAGATGCTATATCGATATTTTTAAAATTTGGTCTCATTGTCGATGTTATTTTAATAATTTAGCATTGAAGGCTTTCAATGTGTCAAGCACATTGCTGCGCACGTTAATAAACTCTGTAATCCCTTGTGCTTTCAATTCCTCTGCACATTCTGGAGCTCCTGCAACTACAAACTCAGCACGTCCGTTGAGTGCCTTGAATGCTTCAGGAGCAAGGGTAGCATATTCATCATCGCTTGAACAGATTACCACAATGTCGGCATTTTTAGCCACTGCAGCATCTATACCTTCTTGTACGGTATCAAAACCAAGATTATCAATAATCTCATATCCGGCACATCCGAAGAAGTTGGCAGAGAATTGAGAACGAGCTAAGCGCATTGCAAGGCTACCGATTGTGAGCATAAACACTTTCGGACGTTTACCAGATTCCTCCGTAGCAAGACGAAGTGTTTCAAAATCACTTGCTGCACGTTTATTATTGAGGGAAGCTACTGCATTCTCTGGATTCATCTCTGCATGGCATCCACACGCACAACCTTCTTTAGCAATTTTAGCTTTAGCAGTTTCGTTAAAGTTAGGATATTGATTAGTACCCAGAAGAATTTCTTTGCGGCGTGCCACATCTCCATGACGTTTTTCGGATGAAGCATTTACTGATTCCTGTACTTTTCCATTTTTTAATTCAGAATAGAATCCACCATTTTCTTCTGTCGCAACAAATAACTTCCATGCTTCATTGGCTATAGATAATGTTAGAGTTTCTACATAATATGAACCACCTGCAGGATCAACAATCTTATCTAAGTGACTTTCCTCTTTCAATAGAAATTGTTGGTTGCGTGCTATACGTTCTGAAAAATCATCGGGAGTTTTATATTGCTTATCAAATGGAGTTACTGTAATAGAATCAACTCCCGCAAGAGCAGCCGACATTGCCTCTGTTTCCGAACGAAGCAAGTTTACATGTGCATCGTATATCGTTTGATTAAATTCTGATGTAATAGCATGAACATTCATCTTGCATAAGCAATCACATGATGGATTATATTGCTTCACAATCTGAGCCCATAACATTCTGGCTGCTCTGAATTTTGCTATTTCCATGAAATAGTTAGAAGAAATACCCATATTGAATCTTATGCGTGGAGCAATTTCATCAACGTTTACACCAGCTTCGGTAAGCATTGCAATCCATTCATTTCCCCATGCCAAAGCATATCCCAATTCTTGTGATATATATGCGCCTGCATTATTGAGCATAAATGAATCCACTGCAAGCACCTTAATGTTTTTAATCTCCTTAACTGCATCAAGAATTTCAATAGCAAGAGTTTTGATTTCTTTAGGGAAATCCATTCCATGTTTGAGTAGACGACGGAATGGGTCGAAATTAATAGAACCCTTAAATGTGTCTTCTGCTTTTTGAGTTTTGATAAATTCAACAAGATCTTTTGTCACTGAAATCGCTTTTCCGGGACAACACTTAATGTCTATTTCGATTTTATTAATATCGATGCCATTAAGTAATTCTGCAAAATCTACTTTGTCGGAAGATACTACAAATGTCACAGCTGTTATGCCTTTAGATATTACATCTTTGGCTTTTTCATTGGCATTCAATTCATCTTCAACATTTACATCTTGACTTATAGCCCATTCATTATCTGTGCGGGTACCGCGTAGAAATGGAAATTCGCCAGGTAGGGAATTTGTAGTTTTTAAATCTTTAATGTCTTCAGCACGATACATTGGCTGCACATTAAATCCTTCATTTGTTCGCCAAACTAACTTTTTCTGAAAGTCAGCTCCTTTTAGGTCTGCATCAACTTTCGCCCTCCATTCTTCAGTAGAAACCGGAGGAAATAGGTCGAACAATTTTTCTTTGTTTTCTGCCATAACTTTAATTAAAATTATATAGGTAACTTATGTGATATATTTATTACAAAAGTTCTTATTCAAGTGATATTCACTCAAACAAAAACTATTTCGTAGATTATTGTTGTGTCTGGTATTTATATGAATTATCGTATCTTAGCATACATAGTTATATAGCATAATTTGATTTATGCTTATACATGGCAAAATTAATAAATATTATTTGATTACAAATTAAAAGCTATAAAAAA
>CAZYEO010000079.1:0-11033 GCA_964646495.1 uncultured Muribaculaceae bacterium | reverse complement strand
ATTGCTATTGCCTACCCCCAAATTGATATCACCTATTATCTTATCCGAGTCAAATCCTCCTATGGCATATCCCGAACGCATTGATATTAAATTTATCATATCTACAAGGGTGTTTATTCTATATAATTCCATCCCTTTTACGCAACGTCGGCACAATGCTTCGCTTGACACTCTATATCGATTTGGATCTTTACCGAGAGCGCGATAAAGCTCACGTGTTTTGGCAATTGCAGGACGCTTATTGATGTCGAGGAGCTTAAATTTATCTTGGATAAAATTGCTTTCTGCCGTTAGCTCACTCCACAATTCATCGTTAGTATATGAGTTCTTTACATTGCATCTGATTATCCCTATTTGCATATCAGGACAAATCAATTTAATTCGGTTGTCGATAGAAACTTTCAAAATCAAATATTTTTATCTACAAAAATAGAATAAATAATATTACTTTTATGCCTCAAATATAAAATTAATAATAAGAATGAGCAAGTTTAAAAATATAGGAATCATTGTTGCAATGAAAAAAGAGCTTAATCTTTTGTTGCCTCTGATTCAAAATGTGGAAGAGATACAAATTGACGGATATATATTGTACAAAGGTACAATGAACGATAAGAATATTACAGTGATGCAATGCGGTATTGGAAAGGTTAATGCAGCAATTGGAACTATCACCCTCTTAAATAACATGGATGCTGATTTGATAATTAACACCGGTGTTGCCGGAGGAGCCGACAGGGGTGTTAATGTGATGGATGTTATCGTAGGCGCTGATGTGGCACATCACGATGTGTGGTGTGGTCCGGGTACGGAATATGGCATTGCTTCTGGATATGATTTATATTTTCATTCACACACTCAAATAGTGGAATTAATAGAGAAAAATGGGTATGGGAATGTAAAAAAGGGACTTATATGTTCGGGTGATAAGTTTATTGCTACTATTGAAGAGGTAAATGATATTAAAGCGAAATTTCCTGCTGCACTTGCCGTAGACATGGAATCGGCATCTATTGCTCAAGTATGTGCTTTGCGTAATATTCCGTTTTTCTGCCTACGTGTCATAAGCGACTCTCCGGGAGCAAATCATGATAATATGGCGCAATATGATAATTTTTGGGAAGATGCACCAATACATACATTTAAAATTATCAAGGAGTTGCTGATAGAGCTATAATTAATTTTGTTTTCGGTAGCTTATCACTGCCCAGAGATTAACTAAAATAGCGAGTGATGCTAAAGCTGAAAAATTAAACCAATTCTCGATTATTCCTCCGCCTTTAAGAAATACTGATCTCATTATTTCTACGAAATAGCGTGGAGGAATTACATATGTAATATATTGTGCCCAAGCCGGCATCGACCGGATTGGTGTGAAGAGTCCACTCATAAGCACAGATACCATAACTACAAAAAACATTACAAACATTGCCTGTTGCATTGTATTGCTAATATTTGAAATAAGTAATCCAAGACCTGACATTACCAATATAAAAAGTGTTGCTGCAAAATATATGGTGAGTATATTCCCTTGTGCAGTGTAGCCATAGACAATGGCGGTGAGAATAAAACATATTGTCAATATCAAAAATCCCATGAGCCAATATGGTATAAGTTTGGCTAATATAAAATTCCATTTGCTTATTGGGGTAACGTTTATTTGCTCAATAGTACCAATTTCTTTTTCACTCACGATATTCAAAGCAGGTAAAAATCCGCACATCATTATTATAATCATAGTCATAAGAGCCGGAATCATAAATCTCTTATAGTCCATTGTAGGATTAAATAGATTGAGTTCGTCGAAATTTGCATTCGGTTTCAATTCCAATCCATGAGCAGTTGCGTATTCCAAAATATGCTCATTTACTATCTGAGCGAGGTAACTTGATCCGATGCTCCCTTTTATTCCATTTACGGCATTTGCCGAGATTTGTATGTCGGGATTGTTGCGCATAACAATACTTTTCTCAAAGTCTTTGGGAATATCGAGAATAATATCGCTTTTAGATCCCTCAATTGATGTAAGAGCATCGGGATAATTATTTGTCACACCCTTTAGTATGAAATATTCAGATGCTCCGATTTTGGTAATAAGTCTTTGAGATAAGGGTGATTGATCGTTGTCTACAACTTCAACTGTGATATTTTTTACCTCGAAAGTAGTCACCCAGGGGTAAACTAAAATTATAAACAAAGGAAACATTATAGCAAGCCGTGGCATAAACGGATTGCGCATAAACTGCTTAAATTCCTTTTCGAGTAGATATTTGATTTGCATATTGTTTGGTTTCAATCAAGTCTGTTTTTGAATTTCTTAATGCTTACGGTTAAAACTACCATGGTTATTCCAAAGAGTATCACCATTTCACGCCACACATATTCTACGCCCACGCCCTGAATCATCAATTTTCGTACACCTGATATAAACCAACGCGCCGGAATAATAGCCGAGATCCATTGTAGCGGTAAAGGGAGATTTTCGATAGGGTACATCATCCCAGATAGTAGTATGGTGGGAAAAAGAATAATCATTACCGATGCCAACATGGCAGAAACTTGGGTTTTCATAATAGTGGATATGAAAAGTCCGAATGCTAATGCCAGTATAATATACTCAAACGATAATACACCGAGCCAGAATACACTTCCGGTAAGTGGAATATCCAATAGAAAAACGGAAAGCAATATAATAGTTATAAGATTTGCGCAAGAGACAGCAAAATAGGGGACCATCTTTGCTGCTATAACCATGATAGGTTGGGTAGGCGACACGAGAAGTACCTCCATTGTGCCTATCTCTTTCTCTTTTACTATCGATATAGAGGTCATCATGGCACATATAAGCATTAAAATAAGCCCCATGATACCGGGCACAAAATTATATGCACTTTTCATTTGCGGATTATAAAGAAGCCGGAGTGTCTGATTTATACCCACTGTGCTTGACCCTATCGAAAGATAATCATTTATTATACTTTTTAGATACATGCTCTCCATGGTGGATGTATTGGGATCGCTTGCATCTACCACAATTTGAATAGGGGTGTTCTGGTTAGCTCGTTGGCTGAAATCTTTATCAAGATGCACTATAATGTCGGTATTCCCCTTTTGAAGTGCATCGGTAATATCGTCGGTAGTATCTAAATAACCGGTAAAAGTAAAATATTCGTTTGCATCTATTTTATTTACCAATCTTGTCACATCTTCCGAATAGGTGGGTGTAAGTACTGAAAACCGGATATTATTTACTTCGGTGGAAATTGCAAAACCAAATAATATAATTTGAACTATAGGCATGGCTATGAGTATAAGCATGGTACGCTTATCTCGTAGAATATGGAGAAACTCCTTATGTATGAATGAAAATATTTTCATAGTTTATTCTCCTCTTTCGGCTTTTCGTGCCAATAAATAAAAAACCTCATCGATAGATGTAGCATTAAATTGATTTTTCAAATCTTTAGGAGTGCCGATCGCATCTATTCGTCCATCTACCATTATCGATACACGATTGCAATATTCTGCTTCATCCATATAATGTGTGGTGACAAATATGGTGATTCCACGACTTGCAGCTGCATATATCATCTCCCAAAATTGTCGTCGAGCAATCGGATCGACACCGCCGGTCGGTTCATCGAGAAACACGATTTTAGGATTATGAAAAATTGAGACCGAAAAAGCCAATTTCTGTTTCCACCCGATTGGTAGTGATTTAACCATAGTATTGCGTTCCTTTTGCAATCCTAATTCAGATAGAAGAGCATCTGTTCGTGTTTTAATATCTTTATCGTTTACTCCGTATATCCCACCGAAAAGTCGAATGTTTTCCCATACTTTAAGATCATCATATAACGAGAATTTTTGGCTCATATATCCGATATTCTTTTTAATGAGCTCGGATTGCTTGTAGATGTCGTATCCGGCTACCATACCCGATCCCGATGTAGGAAGGCTCAAACCGCATAACATGCGCATTGCTGTGGTCTTTCCTGCTCCGTTTGCTCCCAAAAAGCCGAAAATTTCCCCCTTATTCACATTAAATGAAATATTATCTACCGCAGTAAATTCTCCGAATCGCTTGCATAGATTATGGGCTGTAATTACACTTTCAGAGTTGTTCATTGTGAAATATTCATATAGCAATCCTCTATGGTTGCATTTATTGGTTTAATGATAATATTTTGTTCCCCTTTTAGCTTCAAGAAATCGATGAATGCATTAATATCAGGGTCTGGAGTTCGGAATATAATATGATGTGTTTCGCCAAATGGATAACATTTAAGCACTTGAGAGTATTCGCGTGTATTCAATAAAATTGAATACATACTTGCCCCTGTGATACTCCACACTTTTTCATTGAAATTATTCACTATATTCCGAGGAGAATCCACTTTCAATATTTTCCCATTATCGATTAGAGCCACACGATTGCATTGCGCTGCTTCATCCATATAGGGTGTAGATACCATTATTGTGATACCATTATCGAGAAGACGATGAAGTACATCCCAAAATTCACGTCTTGAAACAGGATCGACTCCGGTTGTAGGCTCATCGAGTAATAGAACTTGTGGCTTGTGAATAAGAGCGCAGCAAAGTGCGAGTTTTTGTTTCATGCCTCCTGAGAGCTTGGCAGCCCGTCTGTCCTTAAATGGTTCGAGCATCTTGAATATGTCAGATATTAAATCGTAATTCTCATCGATTGTAGTGCTGAAGACAGAAGCATAAAATTTCAGATTTTCCTGTACTGTCATATCGCCATACAAAGAGAATCTACCTGGCATATATCCCAATATCTTACGAATTGCTTTGTAATCGCTCACAGTGTTAAGTCCCATAATTGACGCACTACCATTGTCTGGTATTAAAAGAGTGGCGAGAAGCCTGAATAAAGAGGTTTTTCCCGATCCGTCAGGTCCTATCAATCCGAATAACTCGTGAGGTTTCACTTCAATATTCACATCGCTCAAAGCATGAACATTGCCGTAATTCTTGGAAAGATTGATTGTGGATATAGCTGATTCCATCGATTATTTGAATTTTACGAGACCATACATTCCAATTTTAATAACTCCGTCGTTTTTCACGGCAATTTTCACGGCATACACTAGATTTGCACGTTCATTTTTTGTCTGTATGCTCTTTGGGGTGAACTCCGACTTGTCGGCAATCCATGTGATTTTACCACAATATTCCTTAGTATTGCTCCCTCCGAAATCTGCGATTACATTAACTTCCTGACCTATTTTTATGGATGAAAGTTGATCGGATGTAACATATGCACGAAGAATCATATTTTCAATATCAGCCACTTTGAAAAGTGGAGTGCCAATGCGCACCACTTCTCCTTGCTCGGCATAAGTGTCAAGTACAATACCCGATATCGGAGATGTAATGTAGCTTTTTGAAATTCGATAGTTTATTTGAGCTACTTGTACATCTATGGCAGAACTCTGAGCATCAATACTCTGTGTATTGTTGTTTAAAGTAGAAATCATTGCGCTTAATTGACCTTCAAGAATTGATATTGAAGAATTTACATCATCGAGTTGTTTTTGTGTAGCGGCATCGGCTCGTAAGAGTTTAATAATACGTTTTTGCTCAATTTTTTGCTTTGTAATTTGTTCTTTTAACGATGCTACTTGCGCTGCTATATCCGGGCGATTGGATACTATTGATTTTGCATTTCGAGTAAGCAGCATTTTTGATAAATACAATTCAGTGGTGTCTATAATCCCATATACATTTCCTACCCTTACCGAATCGCCATCATCAAGAGTGAATTTTATTAAATTTCCTTGGGCTTCGGCAGAAACCGTCACTTCAGTAGCCTCAAATGTTCCGGTAGCGTCAAAATTATCGTTTTTGTTGCCACACGACAATACAATAAGAGAGAGTGACAAGAGTGGTAATAAAATTTTTGTTTTCATTGGTTCAAAGTATATTTTAAATCATAAATTGTTTTCACTAACTCTATATTTCGTGTTGCACGCATTATTTTTGATTGATTTTCGGCAGTGATGTCGTGCAACAAATCATTCACATCAATAATTCCATTGGCTAATTTAGCTTCAGATGCCATTCTTATTTTCTGGCGAAGTCGTATTATTTCATCATCATTAGCTATCTGATGCTCTATTCTGGTAATTTCAGTTCGTTGTTGTGTAGCTTGGATATTATTATTGAATATAAATGCCTCTTTATGGGTATCAATCATTTCTTTGGTTATATTCACCTTTGCAGAGTTGTTTTTATTTGAATATAGTCCTGAAATACTCCATTGCATTTTTATTCCGGCAAGAAAATTTAGCGACCATTTATTCTCCACCATATCTTTAAACATATTCAATCCCGGGTTGCCATAAAACCCTTGTGCAAATATACCGATTCGGGGCATTAAAGATGAATTTGCCAGAGAAAGCGATTTTTCTGCTTGCTCTTTCTGTGCATGAAATAGATCCAGCTCCGGACGATTATTTAGAGAAATATCAGCAATAGAAGTAAGAGGGAGCATTAATGTCTCATTTTGAATATCTTTTGCAATATATATAGAAAGAATATTACGGTATATTTTGATTGATGAGGTTATTTTCATTCGCTCTTGCTCATTGGATAATATCTCTACTTGTATAGAATTAAGGTTGCTTTGCATCGCCACTCCATTATCGATGAGAGCCTGCATTTTATTCAAATTACTTTTTAAAACTACGCTCAATTCATCATTGATGCGTAGATTATCTTCGAGTAGTAGAATCCCAAAATATATATTTGAAACCCGTTGGTTAAGAGTATATAATTCAACTTCAAGTTGAGCTTTGGATACTTGTTGTTGTTGTCGTGCCATATCCTTTTGTGCACTTATTGCACCTCCATCCCATATCCATTGATTAAGATCGATTGCAATCTTATATTGATCTTTATTGATACCCCCCATGTTCACACCCATATTCTTGAAAATGTCGGCAAATTCTTGTGGATATGCAGGTACTGCATTTTGCCATGTGGCTTGGGCAGATGCACCTATCTGAGGAAGATAACCTTTGCCAATATTTGAAATATCGGCAATTGCAATCTTTTCGATCATGCCAAATTCCTTAATTGTGGGATAATTGGCACGTGCCATTTGTTTGCAATCCTCCAATGTAACCTGTGATTGGAGTTGTGAAATACTTAACACGCAAAGAATAATTGCAAAAAACATTTTTTTCATATTAATCATTGTTTACGAGTAGTCTACGACGTATTATTTCTATATTTTCTTGTTTACGCGACTTGAAAAAATCCTCGATATTGCTTCCATCTGAGATTGCTATCGTTTTAATTAACGGTAGTGTTACAAAAATGGAGACATTTACAGAAGCTATATCAAGAATTAAATCGATAGCTTTTATAGGATGAAATACACCACGCTTCACATGATCGTCGATCTCATTTTGAAACATTACCAATACACCGTGTACGAGCGATTTAATTTTCCCAAATATTATCTTTTGCCGTTCGGGGACGGATATAAGCTCGTTCACAACAAATCGTGGGAGATCGGGATTTGCTACCAAGAAATCAAAGTGGGCACTCATTCCGCTTATGATTCTATCGAGTAATGATGCTCCCGGCTGATCAAAACTCTGCATTATAGAACCTACCATTACTTTGACTTTTTCGTCAAATACTTGGTTGAAAAGATTTTCCTTTGTCCGGAAATAATAATGAAGCATTGCATGTGTTACCCCGGCACGCTTGGCAATAGCGATGGTTTTGGCTCCGGCATACCCTTTCTCTACAAATTCTTTTTCGGCGGCTTGGAGTATTTTTGCCTCGCAACTTAAATTTTCTATATTTTCTTCTAACATGATTGTTTAACAATTTTGTTAATGCAAACATATAACAAAAAATCAATATAGAATGAAGGTAGAGCAATATTTAAATATATTTAAACTTCAGCACTGCCATTTCGCGTGCACATCATGCCGCCAATTGGCAACAATACCAAGACGAAAAAGATGTCCTCCCTTGCCTTGAATGGATTGAGTCTACTTCTCCAAATCCGGGGGCGGATCACTCTATATTCTGGGGCACTATCCAACCGGTCGACTCGCCTTTTTGGTCCGAACATCGCCCGGGCGACCGCTGGAACTGCCAATGCTCCCTCGAGCAAACAGACAAACACCCAACTATCGCACCCGATGCCGATAGCCGTAGCATCCCACAGCCCGGATTGGACGGACACCCCGCCGAGCCACAACTATTCGCCCAATCTCACCCATACTACCCCAAGTCCTGTATGGCGTGCCCTTTCACCAACAACAAACTGTCAGCCCTTTACCACAACCTCGCCGACAACCGCGACTGCAACAACTGCAATGCCGTGAGCTCCGCTATCAAAAATGCTGAAATATCAAAACGCAAAGATGAGTTTAACGCATTCCCGGCATCAGTCGAGAAAACATTTTTCGATAAAAAGACTGGAGGTTATGTAGTCACTGATAATGATCGTATTGCATCTGCTAAAATAAACAAGCAGGAGCTCGCAAAATATGAAAAAGAGAAAAATATGTGTATCAATTTTGCCTTGGCAGGAAACAAATTACAGCACTTAAAAGAGGTTCCTCGTGTTTCATCTCCAGATGTTATATTTAATGGCAAAAAAGCTGATCTAAAATCACTGTCAAGCCATAACAATCTTGTAAAAGAGGCTAAAAGTGCAATAAAAAAGCAAGGAGCAGAAATAGTCCTTTTTGAGTTTAAAAAATTCAATAGTAGTTTTATTGGAGAAATAAAGAAATTAGAACAGTTAAATATTCATGGTATGTATTACATCAAAGGGGATAATAAAATATTTGAGTTTTAAAAATACACTACCCCGACAATGCCGGGGTAGGAGTGGTGCGAGAGCTCTTGCGAGGTCACGCCCCTAATTGAGTTACAAATATAGCAAACTAATTTATTACAAACCAAATTTTTAACTAATTATTTTTATGGACCCGGAACAATTCCAAAAAGATATAGCTACCACAACCGCTTTATTAGAAAAAGCTACTAAGCGTGCTATCCCTATTAAAATGGCTGTAGCTATGGAAGCCCACGTTAAAGATAATTTCCACAAATCAGGCTTCCTCAACGGCGGTCTCAAGCAGTGGAAGCCCTCTAAACGCATAGGCAAAGCAAAAGGAGCCGCCGGTTCTCGCAAAACTCTGTTCGGCGAAACGCGAAACACTTCTATCAATAGTATATGTGGATATAATTTTACGACATAATGATATAATCGTAGGATATATGTGAAATAAAAAAGATGATTTAGCTACTTGGTGCTAAATCATCTTTTTTTGTAGCGGGATCGAGAATTGAACTCGAGACCTCCGGGTTATGAATCCGACGCTCTAACCAACTGAGCTATCCCGCCATTATTTGCTTTTGCGAGTGCAAAGATAGAATGAATATTTATATTCTGCAAATGATGAGGGGGCTAAATTTAAAAATATTTTTGCTTACTTTGCAGAAAACTCGGTAAACCAATAGGATACATTGTGCCCTTGTTTTCTGAATAATAAACGATTATGGATAAAGAAGAGATAAAAGAAGAGGCATCCGGTAATAAAAAATTATTTCGCCCGATACAGATAATCATACCTATAATAATTGGTATTGGAGTTGTTGCATGGATGTTTGCTAAAGATGTGAGTCAATTTGACTGGAGCAGTTTGCGTATCACATGGCATGTGGTATTGGCATTATTTATAATGTTGATTTGTGTCGTAGGGCGTGAAATAGGATATATGTGGCGATTCCGGATATTGACAGATCGTGCACTGAGTTGGCGACAGGCATTTAAGGTGACCATGCTGTGTGAGTTTTCATCAACAATCACGCCAAGTGCCGTGGGAGGTAGTAGCTTGGGTATGGTGTTTATGCGCCGAGAGGGAATAAGTTGGGGCAGGGGGACTACTATTGTTCTTATCACGCTTTTCCTCGATGAACTTTTTTTTGTGATAAGTTGTCCGCTTGCTGTGGCATTTACGCCATTTGGAGAGCTTTTTAGCTCGGGTAGTGAAGCATTTACAGATGGAATACAATGGGCTTTTTGGAGCGTTTATATATTGATTGCTATGTGGACAGCCGTTTTATTTGTAGGGATATTGATCAAACCACAATTCATACGAGGCTTGCTCAACGGTATATTTAAGTTGAGAATATTGCATAAATGGCAACAATCTGTATCAGAATTAGGCGATAGCATTGTAGATGCTTCATGTGAAGTAAAACAGAAAGGATTATTATGGTGGGGTAAAACCTTTGGAGCTACTGCTATGTCTTGGATTTCGCGCTATCTCACCGTTAATGCCCTGTTTTTAGCATTTGTTGTAGGAGCCGATCAATTGATTGTATTTGCACGTCAAGTTGTGGTGTGGTTAATGTTAATGGTAACCCCGACACCGGGAGGTAGTGGTGTGAGTGAATGGCTATTTACCGAATATTATGGAGATATGGTTAATGTTGCAGGGCTTGCATTAATGATTGCATTGATGTGGCGTATCGTGAGCTATTATCTATATCTTGTGGTGGGTGTAATAATAATACCATCATGGGTGCGTGGATGGAAAAAGAATAAAAAATAAAACTGCCGAGATACATCCGTTTATCTCGACAGTTTTTTTGATTTTATATTTATTTAGCTAT
Source organism: uncultured Muribaculaceae bacterium (assembly GCA_964646495.1). GTDB lineage: Bacteria > Bacteroidota > Bacteroidia > Bacteroidales > Muribaculaceae > HGM05232. The sequence continues at coordinate 353 of CAZYEO010000079.1, read as the reverse complement.
CCTATTTGTAATCTTTCAGCATTTCTTGTAAACGTTGGCGAGCAAAGAAAATCCTACTTTTTACAGTGCCGAGAGGGAGGTTCATTTTATCTGCAATTTCATTATATTTGAATCCGGCTACATGCATTGAGAATGGAATACGATATTCGTCGGGAAAACTATTAATTGTTCTTGTTATTTCTTTTACGTTGAATGAGCCTTCGGGAGTTGAGAATCCTGATTCTTGAGGAAGGTTTAAATGATATAAATCTTCTGTTTTATCGACAATCGTTTGACTCCTTACTATGCGACGATAATTATTAATAAAAATATTACGCATTATCGTAAACACCCATCCTTTGAAATTTACATTG
>CAZYEO010000078.1:0-11252 GCA_964646495.1 uncultured Muribaculaceae bacterium | reverse complement strand
AAATCACAGAGATTAATGTTGCCGAAACCCTCAAAGAGGTACGTAGAGCGTTGCTCGATGCCGATGTAAACTATAAGGTAGCTAAGCAATTTACTGATACAGTAAAGGCTCAAGCTATGGGACAGAATGTAATTACCGCTCTAAAGCCGAGCGAGCTAATGGTGAAGATCGTTCACGACGAGCTTGTGAAACTTATGGGTGGAGACACAGCTCAGATAAATATAGAGGGTGCTCCGGCTGTAATCCTGATGTCGGGATTGCAAGGGTCGGGTAAAACTACATTCTCTGGTAAACTTGCCAAAAAGCTGAAAAGTGAAAAGGGCAAACGTCCGTTATTAGTAGCATGTGACGTGTATCGTCCTGCCGCAGTAGAGCAGCTTAAAGTATTGGGAGCACAGATTGATGTACCTGTATATTGCGAACTTAACAGTAAAAATCCGGTTCAGATTGCAATTAATGCAATTAAAGAAGCGAAAACCAAGAATTATGATTTGGTGATTGTGGACACCGCCGGGCGTTTGGCTGTGGATGAACAGATGATGAACGAGATTGAGGCTATAAAGAAAGCCATCAATCCGAGTGAAACGTTGTTTGTGGTCGATTCAATGACCGGTCAAGATGCTGTAAACACTGCTAAAGAATTTAATGATAGATTGAATTTTGATGGTGTGGTGCTTACCAAACTTGATGGTGATACTCGAGGTGGAGCAGCATTGTCCATACGCACAGTGGTAGATAAACCTATCAAATATGTGGGTACGGGTGAAAAACTTGAAGCTATCGACCCATTCCGCCCTGCAGGTATGGCAGATAGAATATTGGGCATGGGTGATATCGTTTCCTTTGTTGATCGCATGCAACAACAATATGACGAAAAAGAAGCTCAACGCCTACAAAAGAAAATAGCTAAGAATCAATTTGATTTTGATGACTTCCTGAAACAAATAGCCCAAATAAAGAAGATGGGTAATCTTAAGGACCTTGCATCAATGATTCCGGGTGTTGGAAAAGCAATTAAAGATATAGATATTGATGACAACGCATTTAAAAGCGTTGAAGCAATTATACATTCGATGACACCATACGAACGTCAGCATCCTGAGGTAATCAATGGAAGTCGTCGTCAGCGTGTGGCTAAGGGTAGTGGTACTTCATTACAAGAAGTAAACAGATTGTTGAAACAATTTGAGGAGACTCGCAAAATGATGAAGATGGCTACCACAATGAATCCTACTAAAATGATGCGCAATATGCGCAAACGATAAATAATATATTGCAACATGGAGCTAATAGACGGAAAGAAGATTGCCGATACCATTAAGCAGGAGATTGCTCAAGAAGTAGAGATGATGATTGCCGAGGGCAAGAAACAACCTCATCTTGCTGCTATTCTTGTGGGACATGATGGCGGAAGTGAAACATATGTGGCACATAAGGTGAAAGCCTGTGAGCAGTGCGGATTTAAATCCACTCTCATCCGTTTCGAGTCGGACGTGACCGAAAAACAGCTTCTGGAGGCGATAGACGCTCTCAACAATAATGATGATGTCGATGGATTTATAGTGCAATTACCCCTTCCTCGTCACATTTCGGAGCAGAAAATAATTGAAGCAATAGACTATCGAAAAGATGTCGATGGATTTCACCCCATAAATGTAGGACGAATGTCGATAGGGTTACCATGCTTCCTTTCGGCTACGCCGGCAGGTATTGTGGAACTTCTCAAACGTTATGAAATACCGACGAAAGGTGCTAATTGCGTAGTGTTGGGACGCAGTAATATAGTTGGAAAACCTGTGGCTGCATTAATGATGCAAAAGGGTTATCCGGGTGATGCTACTGTAACCGTGTGCCATAGCGCAACCCGTAATATCAAAGAAATATGCCGTGAGGCGGATATTATTATCGCTGCATTGGGATCTCCGGAATTTGTAACGGAAGATATGGTGAAAGATGGTGCAGTGATAATCGATGTAGGCACTACAAGAGTGCCATCTACTCTCACAAAAAGCGGTTTTAAGTTAAAGGGTGATGTAGATTTTGATAATGTAGCACCAAAATGCTCTTATATTACCCCTGTTCCCGGAGGCGTAGGACCCATGACAATTGTTTCATTGATGAAAAATACTCTTTTGGCGGGTAAGAAAGAAATCTATTGTTAATAATATAACTTGAAAGAGTAAACATGAACTTATACTTAGGTGGATGTTTACTCTTTTAATTTTTCCATAAGGCCATGAATACTCTTATCTCTATTTTTCTGCTGTCGTTTTTGCAACTTATTGGTGCTGAAAACGAGATTACTCTTACATTTGTCGGTGATGCTATGCAGCATACACCACAGATAAGCAGTGCGCGACAGTCGGATGGCTCATACGATTATTCAAAGTGTTTTGAAATCATAGAAGATGATATTTCCAGTGCCGATTTTGCGGTAGCAAATCTCGAATGCACATTAGGAGGAACTCCATACACGGGTTATCCATGTTTCAGTGCGCCCGAAGAATTTGCCATGCAATTGAAAAATTCCGGGTTCGATCTATTGTGTACAGCCAATAATCATTGTCTTGATCGTCGTGATGCCGGATTGAAACGCACTATTGAAAAATTAAAGTCTATGGATATTCCGCATACAGGAACCTTTAGCAACCAAGCAGCCCGCGATTCGGCAGCATTTTATATTACTGATATAAAAGGTGTGAAAATGGCGTTTCTAAGCTATACATATGGCACTAATGGAATTCCGGTTCAGAGGGATGCTGTGGTAAACTTCTTGGATAGAGCAAAAATGTCTAAGGATATAAAAGCAGCTCGTGCCGCCGGTGCAATGATTGTGTCAGTGCATTTGCATTGGGGAATAGAATATAAATTACTACCGAATAAAGACCAGCGTGAGCTTGCCGATTTTCTTGTAGATGAGGGTGTAGATCTTATTATAGGAGGACATCCGCATGTGATACAGCCAATGGAAGTACGGCACAGCTCGAAATGGGATAAGGATGTGCTTGTGGTATATTCAATGGGCAATTTTATATCGAATCAAATGGATACAGATTCGAGGGGTGGAGCGATGGTGAAAGTTACTTTAGCGAAAACCTATGATAGAATATCGATTAAAAATGCCGGATACAAACTATTTTTTGTCCAAAAACCGGGGGGTTCTCAACGCTTTTATCAGCTCATTCCATCTCATCTTGAGAATCTTTTGCGCCCTGATTCAAAACCTCAATTCAAACAGTTTATAAAAAATGCTCGTAAAATTTTCCAGGAACATAATATCAACGTTCCTGAGATTATGGAATAAAAAGAAACCTCGTAAAGCGCATAAAGCAATTTACGAGGTTTTTTTGTATGTATAGATATAAAATTATTCTATTGGGGTTCCGGTTACGATACATTCAGTATCACGAGCAATTAAATACTCTTCATCTGTAGGTATCACAGCAACTTTCACTGTTGAATCCGCGGTGCTTAGGGTAGCTTCTTTTCCACGTATGGTCGCATTCAGAGCATTGTCTATTTTTAATCCCATGAAAGCGAGATGACTACAAACATTTTCGCGAACGCCGGTTTGATTTTCTCCTACGCCACCTGTAAATGCTATTATATCCACTCCACCCATTTCAGCGATGTATGCACCTACATATTTTACTATGCGTTGTTCGTACATATCAAGAGCAAGAATCGCACGTTCATTACCGGCTTTGACTGCCGCCTCAATCTCGCGCATATCCGATGATAGCTCGGTAATACCTGCAACACCACTATCTTTATTGATAATATTTTGAATGTCTTTTCCGCTAAGATTATGTTTTTCCATAAGGAATGTAAGCGCTCCGGGATCGACATCGCCACAACGAGTACCCATCATTAATCCCTCTACAGGAGTAAGCCCCATGGAAGTATCGATAGATTTTCCATATTTTACGGCTGTTATACTGCCACCGTTACCTATGTGGCATGTGATTATGCGTTGTTCTTTATAGGGAACATTGAAAAATTCGCACACGCGTTTCGCCACATATCTGTGACTTGTACCATGAAATCCATATCTGCGCACACCATCTTCTTTGTAGAATTTGTAGGGTAGGGCATACATATACGATTTTGCAGGCATCGTTTGATGAAATGCAGTATCAAAGACTGCTACTTGTGGCACTTGTGGCATTAAAGCGGTAATAGCATCAATTCCAGCCATGTTTACAGGATTGTGAAGAGGTGCAATGCTATAGCATTCTTTAATCATATCTTTCACTTCGTCGGTGATAAGCATGCTTTTATTGAATTTTTCCCCACCATGCACTACTCTGTGTCCTACGGCATCAATTTCATTAAATTCTTTTATGCATCCATGATCTTTGCTTGTGATGGTGCTAAGTATGGCGCTAATTGCTCCTTTATGGTCGGAGATATCCAAATCAATTTGTTGTTTGCTGCCGTCAGCAAGTTTGAATTTTAGAAAAGCATCCGGCAATCCTATTTTTTCCACTCCACCTTCTGCAAGTACCTCATTTGATTTTATTTCAATGAGCTTGTATTTAACTGAACTGCTCCCGCAATTCAATACTAAAATATTCATATCGTAAATTTCTTTATATATTTATATCACATATGTGTTATCGGTTTTCTGTCCGATTGCTTGATTGCAAGTGATGATTACAGTTTTATATATGTCTTCTGAAGAACAACCGCGTGAAAGGTCATTGACCGGTGCTGCCAATCCTTGAAGAATAGGTCCTACTGCTTGTGCGCCAGCCATACGCTGTACCAATTTATATGCAATGTTTCCGACTTCGAGCGAAGGGAATATCAATACTGTTGCTTTTCCGGCAATAGGGCTGCCCGGAGCTTTACTAAATCCGATTGAGGGAACCAATGCAGCATCGGCTTGAAGCTCACCGTCGATCATCAAGTTAGGATCCATTTCGCGAGCAATTTGGGTAGCTTCGATTACCTTTGTCACATTATCATGCTTTGCACTTCCTTTGGTCGAGAAGCTAAGCATTGCTACTCTTGGAGTGATTCCAGCGATGTCGTGAGTGGTTTTTGCTGTAGATACAGCAATTTGTGCCAGTTCGGGGGCAGTAGGTGCAGGCACTACCGCACAGTCGGCAAATACTATGATACCATCACTTCCATATGGAGATCCTGGAGGTAGAAGCATAATAAATGCACCCGATACTACATCAATGCCGGGAGCTGTCTTGATAACTTGGAATGCTGCTCTAAGCACATTTCCGGTAGTATTCATTGCTCCTGCTACTTGACCGTCGGCATCGCCTGCTTTAATTGCCAAGCATCCGAGATATAACGGATTGGCAGCAATTTCGCGTGCTTCGTCCATTGTTACCCCCTTAGATTTACGTAATTCGTAAAGTATCGGAGCATATTTATCAATCACTTCTGGATCCTTAGGATTGATTATTGTAGCCGATTTGATATGGCTTAAATTCATATTTTGTGCCGCAGTGTATATCTCATCGGGTACTCCGATAAGAATAATGTTGGCTACTCCGTCGGCAATTAATTGGTTTGCTGCGGTTAAGGTGCGAGGTTCAGTTCCCTCGGGCAAGACAATGCGTTGCTTGTTGAGCATCGCTTTATCTTTGAGAGCATCAAAAAGTCCCATAATTGAAATGTGTTGTTTATCTTTTGCAAAATTATAATTTATTATTCAGATGCCTTTATAAAAAGAGGAGTAAATTCAGAAATTTCTGAATTTTAATCAATAAGTAGTACAAATAGTTGCCAATACGCAATTAATGTATTTAATTAGCAACTTGAACTGATACCTAAATACTATGTGATATGAGTAAACAAAAATATACTCTTGAATACGACATGAAAAGGACTCCGATTATGGTGTTGTGGCAATATATAGCCACTCCCTATGGTTTGGAGGAGTGGTTTGCCGATAAAGTAGTGCAAAATGGTAAAACATTTACATTTACATGGAATAAATCTAATTCGGATGCACAGCAGATAGCTGTACGTACCGGTTCGTTCTCTCGCTGGAGATGGGAAGAGAATGATGTAGATGAAAAGAGTTATTTCGAAATGAAAATATCGGTGTGTGAGCTTACCGATAGCACTACACTAACCATTATAGATTATGCGGAGGAGGATGAATTGCAAGGAGCAATTGATCTTTGGAGTCACCAGATTGACTCATTACGACGCATATTGGGATGTTAGTAAAGTATTTGAAACCAAAATTTGTAGTAAATAATAATTAAGCGTGCTGATTTTAAGATTTAATTGAGTAATTTTGCATCACATTTATTAATGCAGATGCTTTCCATAAAAAGACTATATACATTCATATTGCAGACATTTTTGCCATTATTCATAATGACATTTTGTATCTGCCTATTTATTGTGCTTATGCAGTTTCTGTGGAAGTATATAGATGAACTTGTGGGCAAGGGACTTGATGTGGCTGTGATAGGGGAGTTGTTTGTGTATGCTGCCATGACTATGGTTCCACTTGCGTTGCCGCTTGCAATATTACTTGCATCGCTTATGGTGTTTGGGAATTTAGGCGAGAAATTTGAGCTCACAGCAATGAAAGCAGCTGGGGTATCGCTTCTAAAGGTTATGAGCCCTCTTATAATATTCGTATCGTTAGTAGCAGTAGGTGCATTTTTCTTCCAAAATGATGTATTACCCAAAGCACAGGTTAAAATGTGGACGCTCCTATACTCTATGCGGCAGAAATCCCCTGAATTGGATATTCCTGAAGGTGCGTTTTATGATCAAATACCGGGATATAACCTATTCATAAAGGAGAAAAACCGGAACACTGGAATGTTGTATGATATGATGATATATGATGTTTCAAAAGGATTTGGAACTGCCAATATCATAGTATCTGATTCCGGTAAAATGAGTTTTACTCAAGATAAAAAGCATCTGTTTCTACATTTATATCAAGGAGAATCCTTTGAGGATATGAAGGATGAACGCCCTGCAAATTCTACTAATATTTTGTATCGTCGTGAATCATTCTCATCTAAGGAAATTTTAATTCCATTTGATGCAAACTTCAATCGCATGGATGATAATACCATGCGCAATCAATATATTGGCAAGAATCTTATGGAACTACAGCACACTATAGATTCAGTGAATGTGAGGATTGATAGCGTGGGTAGTGATTATGCGAGTTTTTTGGAGAATATCCCTTTTATGAATGTGAATCGTATTCGCAGAACAGTAGAAAACGGGACTACCGTTGAACACCCGAATCTCCCTGTGAGGTTGGATAAGCCACTTAATATGGATTCGCTATTGAAGGGAGAAGGATTGAGCAAGGAACGATCATACGTGAGTAGTGCTCTTTCTAAAGCAGTGAGGATGAAACAAGACTATGAATTTAAGGCATTTGCTATGGACGACGACCGTGTGACCATAAGACGGCATAAGATAGAAATGCAAAAGAAATTTACTCTATCCATAGCTTGTATAATTTTCTTTTTTATTGGTGCACCATTAGGTTCTATAATACGCAAAGGAGGGCTTGCCGTGCCTGTGGTTGTGTCTGTATTATTGTTTATCATTTATTATGTAATCGACAATACCGGATATAAACTGGCTCGTGAAGGAATCTGGGACGTATGGAAAGGTATGTGGCTCAGCACGGCAGTATTGCTTCCGTTGGGTATATTTTTTACATATAAGGCGGTAAACGATTCTGCAGTGTTTAATGCAGATGCCTATCGCAACTTTTTCCGACGTATTACAGGTTCACAACAATTGCGTTTGGTCGAAATGAAAGAGATTGTGATAGATGAAGTGGAGAATAGTGTAGCTCTTGAAAAAATAGCTCATTTGGATGAATTATGCAAATCATTCTTGGAGCGTTACCATAAGAGGCAGTTATACTCAAAATACTGGCTCGAAGGATATGACCGAAAACAGATTTATGAAATAGACGAAGCATTGGAGGATTTGGTGTTATATCTTGGTAATTCGCGCAAGATATTGGTTATACATAAATTAATGGACTATCCGATGCTACGTAAACTTTTATTGTATCATCCCACAAACTATAAATGGGTAGCGTTTGTTGCTATGGCAATAGTGCCGGTGGGGGGTGTAATATATTGGATCGGGACTAAACAACAAATACAATTACGAAAGGATATTGCAACAATTATAAAAGTTAATGGTGCTCTTCCTGATCTCTTGTTGAACGAAAAGAAAAAATATTAAAAAAATGGACGATATAAGATTAAATACCGTAGATGAAGCCCTTGCACAAATGCGTGAGGGTGGTTTTGTGATTGTGGTAGATGATGAAGATAGAGAGAATGAGGGGGATTTTATTATTGCCGCCGAAAAAGTTACCCCTGAGAAGATAAATTTTATGCTCTCCGAGGGACGTGGAGTATTATGTGCTCCCATAACTGGTGACAGATGCCGCGAACTCGATTTGAATATGCAAGTAGAAGATAATACATCGATGCTTGGTACTCCTTTTACTGTCACAATAGACTTGCTTGGGAATGGATGCACTACCGGTGTTTCCATGTATGATAGAGCAATGACTATACGCGCTCTTGCCGATCCAAAGGTTACACCGATGGACTTTGGTCGCCCCGGACATGTAAATCCACTCAGAGCACGCGATAAAGGTGTATTAGTGAGGGCAGGACACACTGAAGCCGCAGTAGATCTTGCTCGTATGGCTGGTCTTGCACCGGCTGCGGCTCTAATAGAAATTATCAATCCTGATGGTACAATGGCGCGTCTTCCTGAGTTGATAAAAATAGCTGAAAAATTCAAGTTACCTATAATATCAATTAAAGATCTTATCGCATATCGTTTGCGCACCGAAACTCTTGTGGAAGCCGGTGTAGAAGTCGATATGCCTACAAGTCATGGACATTTCCGACTGATACCTTTCCGCCAAGTTTCAAACGGATTGGAACATGTTGCATTGATTAAGGGTACGTGGGAGGCTGACGAACCGATAATGGTACGTGTACATTCATCGTGCATGACAGGAGATATATTCGGATCAATGCGTTGTGAATGTGGCGATCAACTTCACACAGCTATGGAAATGATTGAAAAAGAGGGAAAAGGTGTCATAATATATATGAATCAAGAGGGTAGGGGTATAGGCTTGATGAATAAGATAAAAGCCTACAAACTACAAGAAAACGGGATGGACACCGTAGAAGCAAATATTCATCTTGGATTTAAAGCCGATGAACGCGATTATGGTGTAGGCGCAAATATTTTAAAAGAAATTGGTGTTACCAAGATGAGATTAATGTCAAATAATCCGATGAAGCGTATCGGGTTGGAGGGATATGGCATTGAAATCGTTGAGAATGTACCACTTGAAATAAAGCCCAACCAATACAATCAATTCTATATGCACACTAAAAAGGAGCGTATGGGACATGATTTGCATGATGTAGATTAGAGGATTGAACAATCTAAAAACTCCTATAATGAAAATATTGCTATTACTCATTTGTGTATTGAGTTGCTTTTCTTGCAGCTCAAATTTCTCGGTTATGACTTATAACGTGCGAAACGGAAAAGGGCTTGATAATAATGTAAGCCTCGAAAGAACATCAAAAGTAATAAAGCAATCTTCGCCCGATATAGTAATGTTGCAAGAACTTGATAGCATTACCAATCGCTATAACATAAATGTTGTAGAAAAATTGGGAAAAGCAACCGGAATGTATTATACATTTGGAGGGGCTATAAAATTGGGACATGGTAAATATGGAATAGGGATTTTGAGTAAAGAGAAGCCGGTACAAATATGGAAAATTGCTCTTCCGGGCAGGGAAGAGAATAGGGTGATATTGTTTGCTGAATTTAAAACATGCATAATTGCATGCACGCACCTATCTCTCACCAAATCGGATAGGATTGCATCCGCCGATATTATAATAGATGAAATCTCCCGCATGAAAAAGCCCGTATTTATAGGGGGCGATTTTAATGATACTCCGGATTCTGATTTAATAGAAAAACTTGCAACCACATATACAATATTATCAGATAGTACGATTAATACCTTTCCGGCTAATAAACCCGATAGAACTATCGATTATATCATGACCAATGCTTCCGGGAATATAATTAAGAAATATTCAGCCGAAGTGCTTAATGAGCCGGTAGTATCCGACCATCGACCCATAATAGTGAAAATGAAATTAAAAAAATAGATTTGATTAATTCAAAATATAGCAAAATAGGTTGCTCCCGATGAGGAACAACCTATTTTAGTATAATTGAAATTACAAATTATTTAATCATTTTCTGGGTCAATTCAGGTGCGTTGGTGGTGATATAATCAGCACTATTATCAATGCACCATTGAATCCCCTCTGCATCGTTCACAGTCCATACATTAACTTCAAGCCCTAAATTATGGAGTTGTTTGATCCAATCGGGATTTTTCTTATATACATTAATATGATAGTCGGCTCCTGCTCCACCTGCGGCTTTCAAAGATTCAGGATCTAAAGCACTAAGGAAAAATACGGGACGGTTAGATTTCTTTACCAATTCATCAAAAATATTTCTTGAAAAAGTAATATAAGTAGTTCTACTTTCTAATCCTTTTTCTCGTACCATTTCAATAGCTTTATTTGTTGCCTCTATTTCATTCCCTTTGTCCTTGTGGGGTTTCAACTCTAAAACCAAATCAATGGTAAGCATTTTGGCTGAATCCAAAAATTGACTCAAAGATGGGAGAAATTCTCCGTTTTTCAACTTTTGATTGAGAATAACATCAGAAGATGCTGTCTCAATAGTAATACCGTTAAAAGTATCATCATGATTTACAACCAGTTCCTTATCAGCCGTGAGCCATACATCAAACTCACATGCTGCACATTTAATAGAATCAGCCTTAATCAACGAACGTATAGAATTCTGTGCAGAGCCCGGTGCATCCCAATAACCACGGTGAGCCACGACCTTCATTTTGGCTTGGGATATACCAAAAGAAATAAATCCCATTAAAAAGAGCAGAACAAGTTTACTTTTCATTTTTATAAATATTTGAGATTAGTCATTGAATGAAATAATAATACTTCCAGGTATTTTACAACAAAAATATATAAAATTTCCTTCCCGCACCACATTACTCCCCAAACTTTTCTCAATAATAATCATCTCGTCAATCTGTAGTTAGGTATTAGAAATCAATAATTTTTTGTCTTTTAATTTAGAGGTATATTTAAGCAGGGTCTTATATTTTATTGTGTTGTTTTATT
>CAZYEO010000077.1:0-11539 GCA_964646495.1 uncultured Muribaculaceae bacterium | reverse complement strand
AAACCACATTAACAACAACCCCATTATACTCACTGATTTAATTTCACCAACGGGTATGATTCATATATTAAAGAATCGTATCCAAGTATCTTATTCTCCATAAATTAAGATGCCTACATCCTCGCTCTGCCAAAAACCCCCACCACAAACCACAAAAAATTCCCTCGAAAGCACTTCACCCTCTTTAGCGAGCTTCCTAATGTCCTTTTTTCACCATTCTACTATGCCAAGCTACATTACCTTTGTGTTCGATTCTCACCTTGATTCAGTACAATGAAACACACACTCTCAATATCCCCAATCACCAATGCGGAGCATACACTCAATCTCCGAAATCTCAACAACGAACTCGCCACCGTCGGCAATCCGGACCCTCTTGCCACTCTCCCTCCCGGCGCACGATTGCTTACTCTGCATCTGCGTGCCGACACTTATCACATCATCACATCTGTGGGACGCACGGTTTTCTTGCACGGCACATATTCATCACACACCTACACCACCCTCGATTGCGAGCTATATCAAGCAGATAGCGAAATTATCGCAGCTTCCTCCATCGGCGATTTCGTGGCATTGAGCACTGCCAATGGCATGCGACATCTTCGTTATATTGCTCCCTCTACCTATGTTCCACTCTATATTGCTGATGCAATCCCCTCGTTCACCCTTTCCACTGCCGAAATTATGACTCACAACATCGAAATTCCCTCCTACCGGTTTGTGTCATCATATTCATTGTGGAAAACTCCTCTCGCCTCTAAGGATGTGAATAATTATTCGCAATTGGCATCCGAATCGTATCTATCGGCTTCACGCAAATTGCACTCGCAAGGCAAATGGGTACAACCGGTGATGGCAAGATATGCCGTGCGATTGTGGGACGACTCTCTGATTCATGCAAGCGCACCGATGATATTGGGGTGTGGCGTTCAAGGCACTGCACGAATAAACGCCACCGTCAATCTCGCATCGGGAGTGGATAGTGCCACATTACAGTTATCGAGTTTTCGCATAGGACTGACGGTGCTTGATGCCCCTGCCGAAAACTGGGATTCGCTCATAAAAGCCGTGGAGATATATGTTGCATCCTCTACCGATCCCATCAACACATCCCACCCTATCGACTATCGTTGCGACACTTCTGGTACATCAGGCACACGTACATATTTTTTGAGCTACACTCTCCCTCATAATCTAAATTCGGAAAGTGGCAATTCTCTCATAAATTCTCAAAACTGGCATCTGGCTGCCGTATGCACCGACATGGCAGCATTAAGAGCAGGAAAGTTTATAGCTCAAGGGGTGGAAAAAAGTGCCGACACTTCGGGTGGCTCGCTATCGGATCGTACTTGGGCTATATCGAAAGCAGGGATTTACAATCGCTCGGTATCGTCGCTACAATTCAATTCTATTTGCAACACTCGCAATCTGTCTCCAATGATTCTCACCTCTCTCCAAAATCATCTTTCGGGTGGAAATTTGCGCATGCGTATTTCGGGAGGATGGAATTTTGCCACAATGAGCCATGGAAATGTTGAAAAAATACCCTGTTCTACACTTATCACCACTCGGATAAGCACATTTTCGGGTATTAGCGAAATAGTTACTCACTCGGTTCATCCCCACTCTTCCACCTCGCTCGGTGCTCTTATCACCTATCCCGATAGGCGTGCCACTCATATCTGCATCCGAATGTTGAGAGCCGGAAAGGTGTGGATATGGGAAAGCAACATCACAGCTGCCGAAAGTGGAGAATTTGCCTATGCGGTTTCTACCGATTTGATGCCGCAGTCATTCACCCCCACCGATGATGATTTTCTCCCGATACCTGCCGAAACAAATATAATGGAAACAGCACAATCCTCTATTTTCCATACGTATCCCGGCAATCCGTTTTCGGTAGTGAGTCGCATCAATGTAGGGGATGGATGTGTAAATGCTGTGTGCGAAGCGGTGAAACCTGTATCGAGCAATATTTTCAGCAAATTTCCTCTATATGCCTTCACTTCACAAGGCATCTTTGCAATCTCGGCATCGGGAGAATATCGTTTGATACATAATCTGTCGGTGGACTCTGCTCGCATGCTATGTCACATAAACGGAGCAATTGCACTCGCGGCATCTCGCAACATCTATAAACTCGCCGGCGACACTCTTACTCTCGTGGCTAAAAATATTGAAGCCTCATCGGTTGCTTATGTGGCTCTACACGATGAATTGTGGTGCACCGACTCCAATGGTCGCGTGACGGTGGCCGATTGCTCGGATTGGCATACATATTCGCGCGATATTTTCATCAAAACTCTGTTTTCCGATAATTATTTTCCGATTGGGGTTAATGGCTACGGCAATATGTTGAATCTTTCGGTGGAGAATGACACCGACCAACACATTTCTTATCGATCAAAACCTTTTGCAGTAGATAATCCCCCGATAAATATTTCGTGGAACATTCTGGCGCAAAATTCATCTATATCTCTCACTATCTATGGCGAAAACGGAAGGAGTTGCCACGGAGTACTTATCAACAGCATTAATATTTCGGGAGCTGTGCGCTCACCTTTGTGGGTCCCTCTTTTCAGTCCTCAATTTCGCACCCTGCGGCTCGAAATTGATGGCATGGGCGACCACGATACACGTATCACCGACATCCGAATAGTTTTTCGGAAATAAAACACACTTTTATCATGACCTTAAATGAACTTACCACCGAAAATATGCGCCGCCAGCCGCGCCCCACCCTCTACGATCCGCTCACGGGGCGCGCATGTTCGGGAGCACGCACCAAAACATTGATACCTGATCATGGTTATCTATATCTCCCGGATACTATGCTTCGCGATTATCGATTCAACCCATCGATGCCGTGGCACTCCCTCGAAATACTCAGATTCGAACACGATTTTGAATTTTGGGCTGTGACTTGTGTGAAAATCAGAGACAAACTCGGAGCCGGGACTATCCCGTTTGTTCTCAATGCTCCACAACGACGTTTTCTTGCTCTGCTCGAAAAACAACGACTTAACGACGATCCTCTGAGAGTTATCGTTTTAAAATCACGCCAATGCGGCGGGAGTACTTTGACACAGGTATATATGGCATGGATTCAAATAGTATTGCGCGAGGGACGCAATAGTGCTATATGCGCCCATGTCATAAATTCTGCCGCAAATATCCGGGGGATGTATTCAAAATTGCTCCGCGATTATCCGCAGCAATATCTCCCCGGTGATGCACCGCTGAAATTTAAACCCTATGAGCGCATGAACAATGTCAGCCTACTCACCGGACGCGATTGCACAGTCTCGGTAAGCTCCTCTTATGCGCAAGAATCTACACGTGGCAATGATATTTCTATGGCACATCTCACCGAGGTCGCTTTCTGGCGTAGTACCGTCAAAAACGCTCCCGGAGATTTGGTGCGTGCTGTTTGCGCTCCTATCCCGCTCATGCCTCTCTCGTTGATAGTGATTGAAAGCACTGCCAACGGTATTGGTAACTTCTTTCATACGGAATGGCTTCGTGCCAACGAAGGTAAAAGCGACAAAACTCCCATATTCATCCCGTGGCATGAATTGGAGATTTATCGCTTAGAGGTGGACGATCCTATGCAGTTGTGGAATGAAATGGATGAATATGAGCGAGCATTGTGGCACGATATGGGGCTATCTCTCGAACAAATCAATTGGTATCACCGCAAACGGCTGGAATATCACACTCACCGGCTTATGCTTGCCGAATATCCATCCACTCCATCCGAAGCATTCAACGCTACCGACCTCAACGCCTTCTCTCCAAATGCTGTGGAGGGGTTGCGCAATGATACGCATGCTCCGCTATTTCGAGGTGAATTGGAAGGGGATGCTCAAAAGGGAGCGGCTGCCCTGCGCAATCTGCATTTTTGCAACGATATGCTTGGAAAGCTATCGGTGTGGCGCGTACCGGATTATGACCTGAAATTCCGCAATCGATATGTGGTGTCGATGGATATCGGGGGTGCATCGGAAGAGAGCGACTTCTCGGTGATTTCGGTATTCGACAGATTAAATCCCGGTGCGCCTGCACTTGTGGCTGAGTGGCGCGGTCATCTCGACCTGGATATTTTACCATGGAAAGCTGCTCAAATTGCAGCATGGTATTGCAATGCACTTTTAGTAATCGAAAGCAACACCTACGACACTCGCGGATCTTTGGGCGACGGAGGGCTCGCGTTGGCTTCAATGGAGGGGGTTTACCGTAATTTATACTATCGACGCAGCTCCGACGGCAAAACCATGAAACTCGGATTTCACACCAACCGGGCTACTAAATTGAAAATTATATATGCTCTAATTGGTCGCGTGCGCGATAAGAGATATACCGAACGAAACCCCGATGCAATTACCGAACTCCTTCTATACGAACACAAGGCAAACGGATCTTTCGGCGCAAAAGATGGCTATCATGATGATCTTGTGATGACTCGAGCAATAGCACTATGGGTGTGTTCTGAAATTCAACCGCGAAGCACACAATAAATATTTCAACAATATTGGCTTATTATGGCACACTTTCACCTATTTTCTTATTAACTTTGCCAATTAATACATTTAAGATATATTGTGAAAACGTTCCGTACTCCCATAGCGACTCTTAATCACCAGAGTGCAATATCTCACGATGGTGCAATTATGATGTGTGGATCATGCTTCAGCGACAATATCGGTGCTAAATTGGACGCAGCTCTTTTCAATGTTGATATTAATCCTTTCGGAACTACATTCAATCCGGCAAGCATACGAGCTACGCTACTACGGATAGTCGAGAATACCCATATCACCCGTGATGAACTTTTCATCCACAACGGATTGTGGCATAGCTTTGCACACCATTCTCGTTTCTCATCGGCAAATCAAGATATGGCTCTGGATATGATGAACAGCCGCATTCATGCAGCTCACAATCATCTCAAAAATGCCAAAACGCTGATAATCACTCTCGGAACCACAAGATGCTATTCGGCTGATGGAAATATAGTGAACAATTGCCACAAACTCCCGGCATCTCGCTTCCAAGTGCGTGACCTCCAAGTAGATGAAGTTACAGAAATACTATCATCCTTAGTGGCTGAAATCACCGGGTTCAACTCCGAAATTAAATTTATATTCACAGTAAGCCCCATAAGGCATATTTCCGATGGATTACCCCACAGCCAATTGAGTAAAAGCATTTTGCGCGTGGCTGCCGACAAAATAACCTCCCTATATCCCGAAAATTGTATATATTTCCCGGCTTACGAAATTATGATGGACGACCTCAGGGATTACAGATTTTACAGTGCTGACATGATACACCCCAATGAGGTGGCAATCGAATATATTTGGGAGCTTTTTTCCGGTTCATTTTTCTCCAAGGAAACAATTGAAATAGCCGCTAAATGCTCAAAACTAAGCCAACGCCTATCGCACCGACATATCACCGACAACAAAGATACAATAATGGCTTTCAATGCTGCCACTCTGAAAATAGGCAATGAACTTATGGCTACATATCCATATCTTAATAAGCTGGTAACTACAAAATTAAATCCTTTAACAACGTCATTATAATGGATTATTCAATAAACGAAATAGCAGAGATTATCAATGCAGATGCCCGTATCAACCACAACGACATCATTAATACTCTCCTCACCGATTCAAGATCACTTATAGATCCTGAAAAAACTCTTTTTTTCGCTATACGCACCAACACCAACGATGGACACAATTTTATTGCATCACTTTGCAATCTTGGAGTGAAAAATTTCGTTATCGACAATCCTGAGAGCATTCCGGCACAATACAAAAACGCTAATTTCCTTATTGTTACCGACACTACTAAGGCTTTACATCTTCTCGCTGCCCACCATCGCAATAGATTCGATATTCCGGTTATAGGAATTACTGGCAGCAAAGGGAAAACTACCCTCAAAGAATGGCTCAACCTATTGCTACAAGAGGATTATACGATAGAACGCAGCCCACGTAGCTACAACTCGCAAATCGGTGTTCCGCTCTCACTTTGGGAGATTAACCAAAATACATCGCTCGCAATTATCGAAGCCGGAATTTCTCTTCCGGGTGAAATGGCGCCTCTTGAATCCATGATACGCCCCACAATAGGGATTGTAACCAATATAGGCACTGATCATGACGACGGATTTATATCAAGAGCACAAAAATGTGAAGAAAAAACTATTTTATTGCGCAATTGTCAATGTATAATTTATAATGCCGACAACGATATTCTAAACAATGCTATCGACAATACATGCAGTGTGGCTCAGGAAATTGCATGGTCGAAATCGGATGCAGATCGTCCGCTTTTCATATCGAAAATTGATACCAAAGGTGACTTTTCTACAATCCATTATCACTATCTCAATAAGGCTCACAAAGTACAGATTCCATTCTCTGCTCCGAGTGATATTGAAAATGCAATCAATTGCATAGCTGTGATGTCGTTTCTTCGCATTAATCCTGTAGATATTTCTACAAGAATGGCAAAACTCACCAAAATCGGGACTCGCCTAAACGTAATTGAGGGTATAAACAATTGCCTACTGGTAGCCGACTCTTATACAAGCGATTACAATTCTCTCGCGCCAGCAATCGATTTTATGAGCCGTCGCAAAACCTCACAACGATCCATGACTTTGATTTTATCGGATGTGTTGCACGATTTATCTGATGCAAAAACGGTATATAAGAAAATTGCCACATTGTTGAGAAATAAAGATATTACCCGATTTATTGGTATAGGAGCTGAAATGATGGCTCACAAACAATATTTTGATGTAAACTCGCAATTCTATACTTCTACTGCCGAATTTATCGAACAAGTGAGTAGCTCGGCATTTTCAGATGAATTGATTCTGCTCAAAGGTTCTCCGGAAGCTCATTTTGACCTTATCCTCGACATGCTCGAAGCAAAACAACATGAAACGGTGCTCGAAGTAAATCTTGATGCAATTACAAACAATTACAATTTTTTCCGTTCTCATTTGAAACCCGACACACGCATTGTGTGCATGGTGAAAGCATCAGGATATGGCGCAGGGTCGTATGAACTTGCCAAAACTCTCCAAGACCGTGGAGCAGCATATCTCGCGGTGGCAGTCCTCGATGAGGGTATGGATTTGCGAAAAGCAGGAATAACAATGCCTATCATGGTATTGAATCCAAAAGTGGTGAATTATAATGCAATGTTCTCATATCGTCTCGAACCAGAAATATATAGCCTTGATATTTGTAAGGAAATAATAAAAGAGGCTCAAAAATATGGCATAAAGCATTATCCTGTGCATATAAAACTCGATACGGGTATGCACCGTCTCGGATTCTTATACAAGGAATTGCCCGAATTAATTGAACTTCTACAATCTCAAGATGCAATATATCCATGTTCGCTATTCTCTCATCTGGCTGTTGCCGACGAGCCTACGATGGACGATTACACAATGGAACAATTTCGACAATTTAATGAAGCATGCACTTTGATTCAAAGTGGATTTAAGTATAAGATTATGCGCCATATACTTAACACAACCGGAATTATACGATTCCCTGAGAATCAATTTGATATGGTGCGTCTCGGTATCGGTCTTTACGGTATTTCAACCACTTCCGATGGCTCTGAAGACGGACTTAAAAGTGTTTCATCACTCCATACCGTAATAATATCCATTAAGGAATGGGAAAAGGGCATAACAATAGGTTACGGACGCAAAGGGTTAGTGAGTCGCAAATCACGAATCGCCACAATCCCAATAGGATATGCCGACGGAATCGACCGTCATCTTGGGAATGGCAACGCTAATGTGTGGGTTAATGGAGTTTTGTGCCCCACGATAGGGAATATATGCATGGATCTTTGTATGATTGATGTCACTGATGCTCAATGCAAAGTTGGCGACAAGGTAGAAATATTCGGTGAGCATATTCCGGTCGAACAGCTTTCTGACACGTTGCAAACGATCCCTTATGAGATACTCACATCCGTATCATCTCGTGTGAAGCGAGTTTATTATCGCGAATAATTCATTATATCACATCAAATACAACTAATTATCTAATTATGAAACTAAAATTACCATTAATTGCATTGGCTGCATGTAGCTTTATGGGAGTGCATGCCTACGATTTCAAAGCCGATGGGCTGTTTTTCAATAAAATGGCTGACAATAAAGCTCAGATCACTTACGATGTTCTCGAAAATGCGTCATATTCTGGAGTTATCCACATCCCTGCTACAGTGGAAAATCAAGGCACAACCTATGCAGTAACTTCGATCGGCGACAAGGCTTTCTATAATTCAAAGATTACTGATATTAATATTCCCGACAATATTACATCAATCGGAGAATTTGCATTTTATTTCACCGAGACACTGAAAAATATAACACTTCCGAAAAATATCACTAAATTGTCACGCTATATGCTTGCCGGAACCGGAATTGGAGCACTTGCTGTGCCTGATAAAGTAACTGTGATAGAAAGTGGTGTGTTGGAATCATGTAAATCACTTCACACACTATTTCTACCCCAAAATTTGGGTACAGTGCAATCCTATGGCTTTTATGCTTGCCATGCACTCACCGAAATATATTCCCTCGCTGAAACACCTCCAAATGCTACTGCATTTGCCGTATTCCAAGGACTCACTACGATTGACATAATTGTTCCTGATGCATCTGTCGATAAATATAGTGCTACTGAGCCGTGGAATGCTTTCTCAATATATCCATCGGAAGAGTTTACGATGTCGATGACTGTGCAGGGTGAAAATGAAGGTGACTACGATATTATATCTCTCGGCGATTCTAAGGCTTATAAAATTTATCTCGGAGAGGAATTAATAGCTAAGACTGCTGCCGACAGATATTTTCTCCCGAATAGCGGAACTCCGATAACATACAATATTGTACCTACAAATTATTTCTTTGATGCGAGCCCCAATAGTTATACAACAAAAGCAAAAGGTGGCATATCGGGAGTAGAAACAGATGATACTTCGATTTATGCATCTCATGGTAATATTTTCATTCAAGGTGACACCGAAGGCAAAATGGTGGAGATATACAGCATATACGGACAGTTACTCCATCGCATAGTTGCAGAACCGATGATTTCGCCTGCTCTTGCATCCCCGGCAATGTACATTGTGAAAATGGGTGATACGGTCAAAAAAGTAATCTTATGATTTCGGTATATAAATCAGCGTTTTTTACGGAAGAATGTGGTGATTATCTCACTGCATTCTTCTGCTAAAATACCCCCTGAAATTTCAGTCTTTTTGTGAAATGGATTATCGCAAAATGTGTGGTATCCTCGTTTATCATCGGCTGCACCATACACTACGCGTTTAATTTGCGCCCATCCTATTGCCCCTGCACACATTATACATGGCTCTACGGTGACGTATAGCGTACATTCCGTCAAATATTTTCCACCGAGCGATGCAGCTGCCGAAGTGATTGCTTGCATTTCTGCATGAGCTGTGACATCTGTGAGAGTTTCTGTGAGATTATGGGCGCGGGCTATTACTTGACCATTGCACACAATCATAGCCCCTATGGGTACTTCATCTCTCAATTCCGCCTTTTTAGCCTCGTCGAGAGCCATTCTCATAAATCGAATATCAACGCTTTCCATTCCCCTCATGGATTGTTACCTCGCCACAAAGCGAGCATTGAAGATATTTCTTTACATTCTGAGATGAAAGACCGGCTCCGAAAAGATACATCATTTTGGTCACGGCTGCTTCACTCGTAATATCATAGCCACTTATTACTCCGGCTTTAGCAAGACTATTACCTGTGGCATACATTGTGCTGTGCACACCTCCATTGACACATTGAGTTACATTTAGAATCACTACTCCACGTTCTACCGCACTACGCAAAGTATCTGTTACCCATTTATCTTCGGGTCCATTGCCGGCTCCATATGTTTTGAGTACTATCCCTTTTATATCAGGAGTATTTACAATATATTTCAATGTTTTTTCAGTCATTCCTGGGAATAGACTCACAAACATTACATTCGGATCCATATCATAACGCACTTTCAGCGGACGCTTAGATGGAACACGATATAGAGCATCCTCTTTGAAATGGATGCCGAGACCTATTTTAGCAAGTGGCGGATAATTATTGCTCTTGAACGCGTTGAAATTGTCGGCACTCATCTTAGTACTTCTATTTCCTCGCCATAGATAGTTTTCAAAAAGAATGGCTACCTCTTGCACCATCGGTTCACCGAGTGAATCGCGTGCTGCGGCTACTTGGAGGGCAGTAATAAGGTTTTCTTCACCATCTGTACGAACTTCCCCGATAGGGAGTTGTGACCCGGTGATAATAACCGGTTTATGCAGATTTTCGAGCATAAAGCTCAAAGCAGATGCAGTAAATGCCATGGTATCAGTGCCATGAAGTATCACAAAGCCATCGAATGAATCATAATTATCCTCAATAGATGCAGCAATATCACTCCAATGCTGGGGCGACATATTTGCGGAATCGATTGGGGGATTGAATTGGATGTTATCAATATCATAATCCAGCATTTTCACCTTCGGTACATTGTCGATTAAATGCGTGAAATCAAAGGGTTGCAACGATTTATCTATTGCATTTTCTATCATTCCGATAGTGCCGCCCGTGTACACAAGTAATATTTTAGGGCGTGGATTATTTGGTGACATCCTTTTCTTTTTTTTACAAAGATACGATTTACAATATAAAAATCAAAAGGAAAAAAGGATTAGCTTTACATTTGTCAATTAAATACGCTATTCACCCTCTTTATTTCTATCATATTGTAGCAAATTGCTCGCCATAACTCTATTTTACGCCAGAAATTAGTGTTTCGGCTACGACCCAATCAAGAGGGGTATCAAGATCCACCGAATGTTCTGCGCTCATTGGCATCATTACACGTTTGGAGAATTTCCCCAATGGCATTTTTTTGAGTGAATCTATATTTATTACATATACAGCTCCATTAAATTCCCATGCTTCCGGAGCATCCTGACGGCGTGTGTATTCACCCTCACCTTTAGAGATGTGGAGATAACCGTTTTCATCGGTTTCAAAACAATTGTAATATGGATTTGAGCTTGCCTCCTTCACCGATACCACCATATCTATATCGTCACGATATATCGCTATGCAATTGCGCACATCATCAGCAGTGCGAAACGGCGATGTAGGTTGCAACAAAACGATTGTATCATATTTCAGCCCTTTCGATTCATAAAAATCAATAGCATGAAGCAACACTTCATAGGTTCCGCTATTGTCTGCTGCAAGATATTCGGGGCGCATAAAGGGGACTTTAAGTCCCATATCTTCGACAACCGAGGCAATGGCTGCATCATCGGTAGTAACGCAAATATTATCATCCGAAGTAAGTTGGCGTGCCACATCAATTGAGTATGCAATGAGAGGACGCCCTCCGAGATGCTTAATAATAGTCCCGAGAAAACTGCCCATCCAAGACACTGCACCAGTCACAAC
>CAZYEO010000076.1:0-11723 GCA_964646495.1 uncultured Muribaculaceae bacterium | reverse complement strand
ACAAAGTTTCGGGAACTATTTGTATGTTACTGTTAGTTTTATCGGACAGCAATAAATGATAAACTAATTTGCAACATTAGTATGCTCCTTGTAATAGCCTATTGAATCACTATAGATATTCCGTCTACTATCTTAGATTTAAGCGTTACTTTTGATTTTAGCTCATCTGTTATTGGTAGCTTTAAGTAATCTTCAGAGTACTCACTATGAATAGGGATAATCGCAGAACGAGGATTTGTCATATTACACAATTCTGATAAGCACTCCATCGATGCGTGCCCACTAGTATGCACTCGCACCACATTGGAGTCAAAGTTACCGAGAAAATCAACATAATGCTTATTTAGTGCTTTTTGGCGGTCTATATATCCGTTCCACATTGAGTAAATTGCAATCCTCTCATCATTTAAGGTGTGATTTAAGGCCATCTGTGTAAATTTCCAATATTTATCAGTGTATTTATTAGGACGAACAAGCATACAAAAACCTCTATTTATCATCTCCTCTAGCAACTTTTTTTTGGGGAATACCGATATATGCTCAAATCTATATAGATCAGAATATGCACCTGCATTGGTGCTGAATACATCTAATACCTCTTTTTGATATCTATCGCATACAAATAGACTACCTTTGGGGATTGATTTGTGAAATGTCGCTAATCTATCCATATCTGTTGAAGAGCATATTATAAATATATACTTATGACTCTGCATCAACTTTTTCAGTTCATTTTGAAGTTGAGATTCACTTTTAACCAATTCTGATGCACGAGATAGGATTGTCCCCTCTGTGATTAAAACATCTACTTGCCCAATGAATTTAGGAACAAATTTACATAACCCCTTGCCTAAATATCCGTGGTCACGAAAGTCCCCCGTATGTAATATCTTTTTATCGCCAACTTCAATCAAAAACATATATGAATCTGCGGCTGAGTGACTAACAAAATATGGAGTTAGGGAAATATCTCCAATTTCTATTTTTTACTGCGCTACAAATGTTTTAATGGCGTCGAAATGTGATGGAGACTGATCCTGTATATACTTTGCCTTAGTTAAAACAACCTCTTTGGCAACGGTTCCGATATATTGATTTACACTCTTAGGAACATACTCCATAAGTCCCACGTGATCACTGTGATAATGTGTGTAAAAGATAGCATCAACATCTTGGGTAAGTTCTTTAATTGAAGTTGGGTTAGCTAAATCATCGTTGGGTTTATCATTACTGTTAGGTAGATTCATCCCTAAATCAATAAGAATACGACTCTTGGTGGTTGCAATTTCAGTAATACAACCTCCTATTTGATCTATTCCTCTGTGTATTTTTATTTGCATAACTTATACCCCTTATCAGTACCAACCTCTATTATTTTATGCCTACCTCTTACTACGTTTTCAATGTGATTTTTATCTCGGACAGAGCATTCTTCAAATACAAATATCAACTCAGGCTCTATTTCCTTGAAATTTATAGGTAAGTCAATATGCTCTATATACCCTAATTCGGCTTTATCTAATAGTATAGAGATAATATCGTCACAAATATTATTCTTAAATTCTGAGGAGTACTTGCCTTTAAAATACTCTTCAAAATCATTAATATGTTGTTCAACTCCTGATTTGCCGTCTATAGCACCTATACCGGTTTTAACTTCAAACACACATAATTTTCCACTCTCCCGTTCAATGCCAATGAGATCGAATCCTATGGATTTTGGTCGCTCCTCCTTTGGTAAAAATGCCAAAGAGAAACTATATTCCATATCAATAATTACATAATCGTTATTTTTACTGCTATTGGCAATGGCAACACTTTGTTGAGTATCAAACTCAGGTCTTGATTTTTTTACCAACCATTTATCAATAACCTTACGAATCTTATTAAAATACAATTCAGGATCTGTTATTGATAATGAACAGTCGGGAGTGTCTCCATACTTTTTATCCACTTTCTGAGCTCTGATCTCTAAAGCCTTACCTTTACGATAATAAACAAAAGCATCTCCACCTCTTCTTACCTCGAAACGTAAGTCGTTTTGATTAGAGAGTAGATAATTATGAAGTTTTTGCATATCTCCAGAGTGTAATCTGCGTTTTAATATACCGCATAGTTTTCGTCCCATAAATATCTATAAATTAAATTTTAACATCTTATCAAACAGTGCTGTTTTTCTGATATATTTATGGGGTTCAAATTGAATTACAGAATCATTCGATATATTTATTCTCTCTTTTCTTATTTCAATAAGCCCAAGCTCCAGCATAAACCTTTCGAATGTTCTTATTGCGTAACAAGTCTCTCCGGGAACATCTTCTCGCCACATCTTTTCCATAGCGAGCATTGAAAATGCTTTAAAGTACTTGTCTGCATAAAAATTATCTCGTTTCCAATCAGTTCCATATTTTGCTACCATTGCCAGACTAAAGCCAGCACCCATTCGACCAACATCTTCACATTCATACCCATCAAAATACGCCCAATTAAAGCTATAAGTATAAGCTTGTAGTATCTCTGATAGCAATTGATGTTTATCTTTGATTATTTTTTTACCTCGTGCAGTTAGTGTCATCACTCCTTTCTGAACTTTGATTACACTAATAAGTTTCAACATTATGATGGTGCGCTGGACAGTCATTGAATAGCTTTCTGTTAAACGTTTCGTTTGATGCTCCTCGATATACCAATCAGGAGTACCAACGGAATAGACATCTCGAACAATAGACATAGGTAAAGCTCCTGTAACTGTTAGCTTAATTTTTCCCTTCTCCGCAAGTATAGAGGTTAGTTTAATAATTTGCCTCAGTAATGGTATTTGCAAATAATCATCCTCGCTCAGTTCTTTGAGCTCTATCATAGAACCGCTGCTCCATAAGAAGTGAATTAAATTGTACATCTGCTCAGATGAATATCCATCAAAGTTCTCCCTTGGAGCACTGTTCATTGACATAGCAGCGCTTTGTAAAAAATCATTTATTTGGTCTATTGTCGGAGGCTCTCCAACCTTTTCTGTAAAATGGTCTACAAACATTTGGAGAGCTATATGTAGGTCTTTATTCATAGTGGTAGCATTTTTGGTAAGCTGTAATACACCAAAGTTAATATTTATCAGCGAATTACAACTAATACCTTTGTTAAATTAATCCGAACTAAAACATAAGACAAGGGGTGCTGTAATTTTGATAGCACCCTTGTCGTATAGAAGTTACTGAAGGATCTTGCATACTTATGTTTTACGAACTCTATCAACCGTGCTAACAGGTCTTTGTAGTTCTTGGCAGTATTGAAACTGGTTAAGACTTGCCCATTTTTAATGCGCTCCGTTCCATATTTTTCAGCAATGATTATTTCTAACACCTGCTGGACAGGAAGTACTTTGGATTTATTATTTTTGGTCTCTTCTGTATCAAAACAGTGAGACCATTGTACCGGAGCCCATTGTTTGCCCTCCTCTTCCCACTCTTCGGCTACCTTAAGATACTTTGTATTGAACTCCAAGATTCGTTTGTTGAGTTCGTTTGAACTTACACTCTTGGATGTAAATTGCTGGGATTCGTCATCCCATTGCTCCAGAGGCCCGGTGATAGATATTACTTTTGATACTCGAGCATATCCTGTTTTAAAGAATATGGCTTCAAGCTTAACAAAGTGCGGAAGCTTTGGATTTTTCTTCCCTTTGATGTTTACAGAAAACATAGCGTATCAGTTTTAATTGTTGTACATTTTGGCAATCCAGAGTCCTTAGATCGGACGACATAATTCCCTACATAAGAATAGGGTGCTTTGCCAAAAAAGGGTTAAATCGAAACATAAAATAGTTTTTCATGCTAAAAACCCTTCATAAAACAATTAACTAATACACTGTTTTACAACGGATTAATCCTATTTTTAGCTATATCAATATCAAAAAAGGCTGGTTTCCCCTTATGAAGAAATGTCCATTTTATTTATTATAGTTTATACGGTTATCCTTTTACTCCCATTTTGCCACCTTTAACACCGGCTCCGAGATTGAAGATATTATGATCGTACGAAACAGTTTTTGTTGCCATTTCTCGCTTACGTTTCAATGCAAGAGCCACAAGTTTGTCCATTAGTTGGTCGAAACGTATTCCACTTGCTTCCCATAGATAAAATGAAAGCGACCCCGGAATAGTATTTATTTCGTTCACATATATAGAACCATCTTTGCGGTCTATTATTACATCAACACGACTCACACCATGACACGACAACACACGGAATGTTTCACCTGCAAGGAATTGAATGCGCTTGGTTACATCGTCAGGGAGTTCAGCCGGAATTCTTTTTTGTGAAGCCTGCATCCCACGAGCACCCTTAGTACCTCCCATATATTTATCTTCGTATGATAATATTTCACCACTCTTTATTGGCTCTTCGCATACAGACGATACATATTCATCACAGTCACCAAGCACAGAGCAGTTTATTTCTTGCAAATCATCTACCATGTGTTCTACAATAATACGGGTTGAATATCTTTCGGCATCATCTATTTTTGCCATCAATTCTTCGCGATTGCGAGCTCTACCGATTCCTACGCTCGACCCCAAATTAGCGGGTTTCACAATCACAGGATATCCCAAATCCGATTCTATTTTAGTGAGCAATTCATCATGTTTTGCAAACCATTCCTTATCGGTAAACCACACATAATCCACTACAGGAATATTGCACGATTGCATGATCATTTTCATGGTTATCTTATCCATTCCGTTTGCACTCGATAATGTATTGCACCCGGCATATGGAATGCCAATAGTTTCGAGTACACCTTCAAATATGCCATCTTCTCCGTTACTTCCATGAAGCACAGGTATCACTACATCGAGATGCGTGAGCAAATTAGATCCAAATAATGATTTCTTTGTCTTATACAGATTGTAATCTCCATAATGTGGCATCATGAAAACCTCATCGCATTTGGCTAATAGAGCAGGTATATCTTTATAATTTGCTACATTAAACAGTATTTCTCCAGTGTACCATTTTCCTTGCTTTGATATATATATAGGAGTTACATCATATTTATCCTTGTTGATTGCAGCCATTGCTTGAGAAGCAGAGATAACAGATATTTCGTGTTCGGTAGAACGACCTCCAAAAAATACGCCAATGTTTGTCTTCATTATTATAACGAGTTTGTTTTAATTATTCTCAAAATCTTTAACGTGTGCAAAATTACACCATTTATTCGATATTGTATTTCATCTATTAATGAAAAGTATCGGGAAGATCATTTTCATATAGCACTGTATCGCCAGCTGATGCCAATCCCTGAAATACGATTTGCGCCTCCTTAAATGTATCTACTATGTGAATGGCATTTTCGTCCATTGCTCCTGAATTTAGACCTTTAAGAATAGCTTCACGATTGTATTGTCCCACTACGATAGCAATATCAGCACATTTAGATATATGTTCACCAAATATTTGATTGTATTCAGCCTGCTTATCACCTAACTCTATCATTCCGGGAGTAATAATAATACGCTTACCTTTTTTCATTCGGGCAAGTACATCGAGTGCCATTTTAGACCCATCGGGATTGGAATTAAACGCATCATCAATAATCGTTATTCCTCCTCCGGTTACTTTCATGTTTAATCGATGTTCCACTTGCTCGATTTTGCTCACCGCATATTTTATTTTTTCAATTGGCACATCAAGATTCACAGCCATGATTATTGCTGCCGTAAGATTTGAAATATTGCATTCTCCCACCAGTTTCGTAGTAAAAGTTTCTTCAACTCCATTAATTGTAATATTGAATTTTGCTCCTTGCTCGCTATATTCAATGTCGTGCGCCAGAATATCAGCTTCATCAGGGTTGGATACTGCGTATCGTATGCTTTTCACATTATCTATTTTACGGTTTGCAATATATGGAAAATCATTATTTACCACAGCCAATCCGAAATCGGGTAGTGCATCTATAAGTTCAAATTTTGTACGTTGAACATTCTCAATTGTCTTGAACGATTCCAAATGTTGAGGGCCTACTGCCGTAACAATACCCATAGTAGGATGCACCAAATCGCATATTTCTTTTATGTCACCGATATTTTTTGCACCCATTTCCACTATGAATAGATCATTATAGGGTTGCATCATCTCGCGCACAGTGCGTATCACACCCATCGGAGTATTGAAACTTCCCGGAGTCATAAGCACATTATATTTTTCGCAAAGTATTCGGTTTAGGTAATGCTTAGTGCTGGTTTTTCCATAACTTCCTGTGATACCCACAATTTTCATATCAGGCATTTGCGAAAGTTTTTTCTTTGCATCATCGTAATATTTTTGATTGATAGAAGACTCTACCGGTTTCATCATCCAATTAGAAAACATTGTAACGACAAAAGATAGAGTAACAATACCTACTCCTGCCATGGCAACGACCAATAGACTTTTGGTTATGAAAAAAGACACAACCATTATCGACAACGCAAAGACCCAATCGGCGCAGTACAATCTCCATACACGCTTTGTAAAGACAACCGGTTTTTTGTATTTTTTACGTAGCTCTGCCGTGCAAATACTCAGCAATACTGCTATTTCTAAACCCTTAGCCCAATCCCATTGAAAATATGGAGTGAGCATAAATACAAATAATGCCATAGTGAGCAATCGCACCATTGAAGTTGCATCATTACTCATTTTAAGCCATTTAAGGTATCGTTCATTGCGATATGAATTTTGCTGCATCATTTGCATATCCTTCTTAAAGGTTATGCCCATACATAGCAGCACAGCAACCACAAGGATTATATCTATTATCATAATATCTTATTTATCAGGGTTTATTTCATCTTTTATAAAATCCTTAAGCGTTTTTGAAAACCCCTGAGGGTCGTCAAGGAAACTGTAATGTCCCCCTTCGGCAAGTATCACAAGTTTATTATTGGGAATAAGTGATTGCATTATCATTGCATCATGCACCGGAGTTGCTGTGTCATCTTCACCCCATAGCAATAATGTAGGTGCTTTTATTTGTGGCATCACATGTTTTAAATCTTCATTTACAACCTTCACAAATATTTTCCGCATCATTTCCGTACAATTCCGATAATCGGATGAGCCGGTTTTTCTTCTACGCTTTTCGAGAGCCGCTTCTCCGCGTGTTTTTCCTAATAATAACAATGTTAATTTTTTCATTGTCTTATAGTAATACACTTTACGATAATAATTGAGTCCTCGTTTAGGTACTATTCCGGCAGCTCCGGTAAGAATTAGTTTTTTCACATCATTTCGCGACGCAAATAATATCCCTACCCTTCCACCAAAGGAGTGTCCCAACATTATCGGAGCCACAATATTCTCAGAAGCAAGCCATTTTTCCACTATTCGTGTATATTCTTCTATACCCCACGCCGTTAGCGGTTCACTACTCTCTCCGAATCCTGGAAAATCTATATTATACACCTTAAAATATGGAGTCAATATTTTCTCAATGGATTGAAGAGTATTGCTACTGCATCCCCACCCATGCATCAGTATAAATGGCTCACCTTGTCCCTCTACACTGTAACTGAGGGTAACGCCCTCGGTGCTAAATCTTTTTTTCATCTGTTATCAATGATTTTCGGGGCATATCCCGACAGCACTTTGCAACAATAATAATAATTACCGATACTTGCGTTGCAGATATATCCGAATAACCCAATTTTTATGCTACAAAAATATAGACAAATATTGGATTTTCATTATTAAAACAGAACTTAACTCATATTTTTGACCACAATTTCCATCTATTATTGTTTAAATAAAGTAACTTAGCAGAGCTTTTAATTATTAACCTCTATGAACTCTGAGATAAAAAAACGTATTGCCGAGCTTCGCAAAAAACTCAACAAGCACAATTACAACTATTATGTGCTTAATACCCCTACAATATCCGACCGTGAATTTGACGATCGATTGCGTGAGCTACAGCAGCTTGAAGATAGTCATCCCGAATATTTCGACCCACTATCTCCTACTCAACGCGTAGGAAGCGATATAAATAAATCATTTGTTCAAGTTACTCATGAACGGCAAATGATGTCATTGAGCAACACATATTCTGTTGAAGAAGTTGAGGATTTTATAAGACGTACGCGTGATGCGCTCAATGGACAGGAAGTGGATATTGTAGGTGAAATGAAATATGATGGTACTTCAATATCTCTCACCTACGAGCATGGACGTCTTGTGAGAGCAGTGACGCGTGGTGACGGAGAACGTGGTGATGATGTTACTGCCAATGTTCTTACCATAAAAAGTATTCCGCTTATATTGGATGATAATTTTAATTATCCCGACAAATTCGAAGTAAGAGGTGAAATTCTAATGCCATGGAACGTATTCGACGATCTTAACAAGGAACGCGCCTATAACGAAGAGCCCCTATTTGCCAATCCTCGAAATGCGGCTGCCGGAACACTTAAAATGCAAAATTCTGCTGAGGTTGCTAAGCGAAACCTTGATGCATATATATATTATTTACTTGGAGATAACCTACCTTTTGATAATCATTTCGACAACATGATGGCTGTGAAATCATGGGGATTCAAAGTATCATCGGCAATGAAAATACTTCATTCCATTGAAGATGCAGATGAATATATAAATTATTGGGATCAAGAGAGGCGACATCTACCGGTAGCTACCGATGGATTAGTATTTAAGGTAAATTCCCTACGCCAACAATTAAATCTCGGCAACACTTCCAAATCGCCAAGATGGGCTGTGGCATATAAATTTCAAGCTGAACGCGCAGTTACGAAGCTTAACTTCGTATCATTCGAGACAGGGCGAATGGGTATTGTTACACCTGTAGCAAATCTTGACCCGGTGCTCCTTTCCGGAACAATCGTGAAACGAGCTTCATTGCACAATGAAGATATAATAAAGAATCTGGATATTCATGAGGGAGATATGTTGTATGTGGAAAAAGGGGGTGAAATTATTCCCAAAATAGTAGGAGTAGAAACGGAAAGCAGAGATCCACACAGCTCTCCCATTAAATTTGTGACACATTGCCCTGAATGCGGTGCTTTGCTTAATCGCATTGATGGAGAGGCAGCATGGGTGTGTCCTAACAAATACAATTGCCCTCCACAGATAACCGGCAAAATAGAACATTTTGTAGGACGGCATATGATGAATATTGACGGCATCGGTGAAGAGATGGCTGAACAACTTTTTGCGACAGGGCTTGTGAGCAATATTGCTGATTTATATACTCTCACAGAAGAAAAATTATTGATGATGGATCGCTTAGGAGAAAAATCGGCTCAGCGAATACTTAAAGGCATCGAAGATTCCAAAAATGTACCGTTTGAAAGAGTGGTATATGCTCTTTCTATTCCCTTTGTGGGAGAAACTGTGGCAAAAAAACTGGCATCAGGTGTAGGCAATATAGATAATCTGATGACAATGAACGCAACTGAATTATCTTCAATAGATGAAATTGGAGTAAAAATTGCTGAGAGTATTATCCAATATTTTGCCGATCCTGTAAATCAAGTCATAATTGAACGTCTACGAAATGCAGGACTCCAAATGGCAATGTCAGAAGAATCATCAATAAAAATTTCAAACACTCTTGAGGGAAAATCAATTGTGATAAGCGGAGTATTCAATCATCATTCCCGTGAGGATTATAAGAAAATGATTGAAGCTCACGGAGGGAAAAATGTGGGTTCTATTTCAGCAAAAACTGATTATGTGCTTGCCGGGGAAAATATGGGACCGTCAAAACTCGAAAAAGCCCAAAAATTGGGAATACCAATCATAAACGAAGATCAGTTTCTGGAAATGGTGGATAAACCCGATTCACACAAGCCACAACAACCAACACTATTTGATTAAACCACATAATATTCATACGTTACAAAATGCAGCATCCGAAACAAGTCGAGGTGCTGCATTTTTTCAAGTGTGTGTTTTTCAATTTTTTTGTGTGTTTCTCTATAATGTTTATTTCAATGAAATATATGCTACTGTCTGATTTTCAATAACGATTACGCAACTTTTCAAATTCATCTATATACCACATGATTTCATGTTCTATTTTACCGGCATATATCGTTATTTCATTATATTTAATAACACCCCAATCGGGATTATCATTCCGATCAAATACGCCATAAAATGTATATCCTTTTTCATATACGGATATTCGTTCTCCTTCTGAATTTGTTGTAATGTTCTTTTTCTTAATATTACTCATAATTTATAAACTTGGTAACTCATACCATATTCCTATAAAATAAAAGAAGCGTGGGTACTATTGCTATTACTCAATCTGAGGCTCTCGACTGCCCACTTTTAGGTAATAAACAATAGCCCACGCCTAACTATATTCGTCATATCATAGAATATGACGTATAATATAGCAGACGTAAGCGATCTTGTCTATTATCCCTAAAAGTTGAAATTGTCGAGATTCCAGATTATGGATAATATCTTTAACGCTCTTCGTTACTAAATATAAAATTCATCAGCCATCAACCCACATCTATATGTGAGAAACTGAAGATGTTTACAAAACTACAAATTATATCTCTAAATACAAAATTTAGTATGTTTTCCCGTATGTTTGTTTATAAACTATTATCTGTTCATCTCATTTTGAAGGTTGGGAAATAGATCGGTAGGGAAAATTTTTCCATATAGAGTGATGTCGCCCGATGAAAGATTGGGTGTAACAATGGCTCTTGCGCTATTACTGCCTTTCCACATTAATATATCTACCCGCGCACGTAATTCTGAACCAAATATATCGATTATAATATTAGTATCACCTTTCTTTGTGGTATTAACACGCACATTAGTAACATTTCCTTTAAGGTTAATACCATTAAATCCTGCAAAGAACGGAACTATTTGCAACATACCTTTTTTGGGGGTTACACTCACAAAATTCATATTATCGCTCACCATTGCCGAATTTCTTCTGGTTTGTAAGCGATCTGCCATCAAAGTGAAATTAATATCCTTTATAGCCTCCATCGCTTTTTTTGCATCAATGGAATCAATTCGAGCTTCCTCTATCTTCTCTCTTTCTTTTCGTAATTTCTTTTCCTCTTTAGTCTCTTTTGCACAAATGGATAATGAGGTTGCAATCAAAAATAATAGGGTAATCGCCGTGAAAATAATATTTCTTTTTTTCATATTTGTGATAATTATCTGGTGGTTCCTTTAAAAAATACTGATTCCTCGTATGGGATAATCCTACCATACACGCTCATATCTCTTGAATTGAAATTAGGGCTTACATTTGCATACCCCTGATCACTCTTGTTAATCAGATTAAGAATGATACTTGCCGATATTGAGGAACCCATTACACTGAAACTAAGCGTTGTATTTCCTTTTTTATCGGTTTTAATCTTAACATTGGAAACGGTTCCTTCTACCGTTATTCCTCCCATGCCGTTTGCTCCGAGACCACCACGAGGAAATGCTATTTGAACAGTAGCTTTCCCATTATGAGCAATAATAAAATTGGTGCTTGACTCAGTGTAGATAGGATTTCCGGATTTAAAAGATACCCGATCTACTTGAAGCACAAAATCCATTTTATTAATTGCTTCAAGAGCTGCTGAATGCATCAAAGAATCATTAATTTCCTGGATTCTTTTTTCTTGTGCTTTCTGAATCTTTTTCATATCAGCTTTATTATTTGCACTTACAAAAAACATAGCCGAAAC
>CAZYEO010000075.1:0-11786 GCA_964646495.1 uncultured Muribaculaceae bacterium | reverse complement strand
ATTCCGTTTAGCTAAACTTTATGCTTCCCCCCATTAAATTTCTACTGAGCCATAAGAACACCGTACTTCCTAATCTTGTATACCCAAAAATAAAACGCAAAGATTGCAATTATTACTGGTGAAGCGTTCATTATATTGTTGCATTATATCTAGTTGATATTTATATTTCTTCATTTTTTATTTTCGGAGTGCATTTTGTGAGTTTTAATTATAAAAATTGTATCTTTGCATCGGATTTTGGTATAATCATTGATTTATAAATGATTATTAAAAGGGAATCAGGTGAAAAACCTGAACAGATCCGCTGCTGTAAGTTCCGCGATATTCTTTTACCGCAACATATCCCACTGTTCTATCTCTATAAAAGAATGGGAAGGGAGGAAAAAGAAGGAACAAGTCAGAATACCTGCCAAAATTGACGCGTTTTGTAGCTTTCGAGAATTAAAGCTTGAGACAAATCTACCCATTTTCCCTCATTCGAGCACTCTATTGATAGTAGTGTATCTGCAATAAAAGGGGTTGGCGATAGACTTTTTCACAAATCTTTTTTCATTATTACCGAAAGCTATTTTTAGAAATATGAATTAATAATTTCTTGATATGCTTTTGGCTCGCTATTCTACATTTATTATTTTTTTACTGGCATATACCATTTCAGCCCATGCCATAGAAGCACTCGACACCCTTTTGCGCCTTAATGAGGTGCAAGTGATTGCCGCGGGCAATAGATATAGCGAGGTCATTCCTGCTCAAAAATTATCGGGTGCTCAATTGGAATCACTCAATAGCCACTCGGTAGCCGATGCTCTGAGATACTTTTCAGGAGTGCAAATAAAGGATTATGGTGGCGTAGGAGGTATCAAAACTGTAGATATCCGAAGCATGGGAACGAATCACATGGGGGTATTTTACGACGGCATACAGCTTGGTAATGCACAAAACGGACAGATTGATCTCGGTAAATTTTCGCTCGATAATATTGAGGAGATTTCAATGTACAATGGTCAGAAAAGCGAAATTTTCCAAGCCGCTAAAGACTTTGGATCGGCTGGTACGGTATATCTGCGCACTCGTCGTCCTATATTCTCTGGCGGAAAAAAATTCAATATCAAAGCTCTGTTCCGCACCGGATCTTTCGGGCTAATAAATCCATCTATTCTTTGGGAACAAAAAATAAGCCGTAATGTAAGCAGCTCTTTCAATGCCGAATTCATAGCAGCTACCGGAAAATATAAATTCCGTTACAAAAAAATATTTCAGGATGGTACTGTGGCATGGGACACTACTGCCACGCGCCAAAACGGAGATATTCAATCATTACGACTCGAGGGGGGATTTAATGGCGTTTTTCCCGACGGAAAATGGAACATCAAAGCTTATTTCTACGACTCCGACAAGGGTATTCCCGGAGCGATAGTCAATAATGTATGGAAACGCTCTCAACGCCAATGGGATCGCAACTTCTTCACACAAGGGAGTTTTCAACAACGCATCTCACCTAATTATGAATTGCAGGTAAACGCAAAATATGCGCATGATTATATGCGTTATCTCAATCCTGATACCACATTGATGTATATCGACAATAAATTTTGGCAACAGGAATTTTATCTCTCGTTTGCCAATAAATACACTATTTTACCACTGTGGGACGTATCGCTTGCTGCCGATTATCAATGGAATAGTCTCGATGCCACATTGCAAGATTTTGCCGATCCCTACCGCAACACTCTACTTGTGGCTTTAGCATCGGCTTATGAATGGCGCAGATTTAAAATCCAAGCAAGCCTATTGGGTACATTCGTTTTTGAAAACGTAAAAAAACGCAATATCGGACACATAACATCCAGCAAAGATGAGTACACTCCGGCTGTGTTTCTATCCTATCAACCATTTGAAAAGCATCAATTCAATATCAGAGCTTTTTATAAAAAGATTTTCAGGATGCCAACCTTCAACGACTTATATTATACCGACATCGGAAATATTTCGTTGCGTCCCGAATACACTGCACAATATAATCTCGGATTTAAATATACTAAGATTTTCCCTCGCTCGGTATTCAAATTATTTGAAATTCGTGCCGATGGCTATTTCAATAAGGTTACCGATAAGATAATTGCTGTACCAAAAGGCAACGGACAATATCGGTGGATGATGATGAACATAGGTAACGTAGAGATTAGAGGTGTGGATGTAAACGCTCAATTATCGTGTCGATTTCCATTGGGGATTAATGCTCAATTGGGACTTTCATACACGTATCAAAAAGCTCAAGATTTCTCCGATTCGTCCGACAACGACCCCGTGGCAGGAACCTACGGCGGACAGATTGCATATATTCCGTGGCATAGCGGATCGATTACCTCTGGTGTGTCGTATCGCAAATGGGACTTGAATTATAGCTTTATATACGTGGGTGAACGCTATCACACGTCGTCAAATATTCTTGCCAATTATGAACAACCATGGTACACTCACGACATCACGATAGGTAAAGAATTTGCTGTTAAGAAAATGAACTTTAGAGTTTCGCTTGAGGTAAACAATCTGCTCAATCAACAATATGATGTGATTCAGAACTATCCAATGCCGGGACGCAACTATAAATTGATTCTAAAATGGGAAATATAATTAATAAATATCTTGTGGTTATAAGCATGATCATATTCATGCTATTATCATCATGTAGGGAAGATTTCAGCATTTTTATCCCCGAAGAAATCCCTATATCCAAACCGGAATATAACTCAATCGATGGATTTTATCTCCTCAACGAAGGTAACATGGGGAGCAACAAGTCCACTCTCGATTATTACGATTACACCACAGGGGTATATACCCGAAACATATACGGATATGCCAACCCCACCGTTCCCAAGGAGATGGGGGATGTGGGAAATGACATAAAAATATACGGTAGCCGATTGTATGCCGTAATCAACTGTTCTAATAAAGTTGAGGTAATGGATGCAAAAACGGCTAAAAGAATCGGACAAATTGATATTCCCAATTGTAGATATATCCGGTTTCATAAAGGATATGCCTATATCACTTCCTATGCCGGACCGGTGGAAATAAATCCTAACTACACTCAACGCGGATATGTGGCTAAAGTGGATACGGCTACGCTTCAAATGGTAGATAAATGTATAGTCGGATTTCAACCCGATGAGCTCGAAATAGCCGGCAACAAAATATATGTGGCAAATTCGGGTGGATACATGGTTCCTAATTACGAAAATACTCTCTCGGTAATCGACATCAACTCTTTTAAGGAAATTAAACGCATTGAGGTTGCAATCAATCTTCAGCGTGTGCGAGCCGACAATCACAATACCCTATGGGTAAGTTCGCGCGGCGATTATTACGACGAAAACTCTCGATTATTTGCAATCAATATGAACACCGACAAAGTTAAAAAAGAGTATGACATCGGTGTTTCCAATATGTGTTTTGATGGCGATTCGTTATACCTATATAACGTGGAGTGGAGCTATATAACAATGAGCAACGAGATTACTTACGGCATTATAGATGTGGCAAAAGATGAAATTGTAACTCGTAACTTCATAAAAGACGGAACCGATAAAAACATTAAAATTCCTTATGGCATATTGGTGAATCCAATCACTAAGGACATATACGTTACAGATGCAAAAAACTATGTTTCTCCCGGCACTCTTCACTGTTTCGGACAAGATGGAATAAAGAAATGGAGTGTGCGCACTGGCGATATTCCGGCTCACATAGTTTTCACAGGCGATGACAAAACAGACTATTAATCAATATATTCAACATATATATGAAAAAAATTTACCTCTTATTTCTATTATGTGCCAATTCAATGAATTTATGGGCAGCCACACACTCCCCATACATTTCCAAGGTATATGACTACAACCCTGCTCCGGGACAATTTATAAACGAACTTCCAGAATATGAAGCAGGAGATACCAAAGATGATATGATACGCAAAGTCGAGGAGTGTCTCGTGGGAGATGAAAAAATACTCGTTTCGCTCGGTGCGTATGGTGGAAGTGTTACTTTCGGCTTCGATCACATGATTGTGAATGTACCAGGAGTATATGATTTCACTATTTTGGGGAATGCCTTCTATGCCAGTTCCAATCCTAACCCTAATGCGCCAAAAGAAGGTGGAAGCAGCGAGCCGGGGATTGTAATGGTGTCATACGATGCAAATGGCAATGGATTGCCCGATGATGAATGGTATGAATTGGCTGGCAGTGAATACAGCAGTGCTGCCACTATTCATAATTATAAAATCACTTATCACAAGCCCGACCCCAATAAAGAGAACGATCCTGATACAGATTATCCCTTTATCAACGATCGCTCATATATCAAGTGGGTATCAAATCAAAATACCGAAGGATATGTGTGTCGCAACACTTTCCATGCTCAATCTTATTATCCCAATTGGATTTCTGATAACACAATGTCATTCACCGGCACGAAACTTGCCAACAACTACACCGATGAAAGCGGAAACGGCAGTTACTATGTACAATATTCATATCCATGGGGATATGCCGACAATCAACCCAACAATAATGAACGCTCAGGATTCAAAATAGAATGGGCGGTAGATAAAAACGGCAATAAGGTACATCTCCCCGGAATTAATTTCGTAAAAGTATATACCGCTGTAAATCAATATTGTGGATGGCTCGGTGAAACTTCTACCGAGATTATGGGTGCACAGGATTTACATATAGATGCTGCCGGTGTAAATGACGTAGTAGTGGATAAAAATTTTATATCCATCATAAATTCCGGATCGGTATCCTCTACTCTACGCATAAAATATGAAGGCGACGATACTATTGCTAAAATCTATACCCTTAGCGGTATCCTATATAAAACCATCCGATTGACTTCGGGTATCAATGAAATCGATGTCGAAAACTTGGCATCGGGAATATATCTGCTCAATACCAACAATAAAATTTTTAAATTCTTAAGAAAGTAGCCTCCCTTAACATATAAATATTTAATATGAAAAAGAAAATACTCTGTTTATTCTTTTTCTGTTTAGCCTATACCCTTTCGGCAATAGACTATTCAGATGGCGTATTCTTCGTAAACGAAGATTGGTATGGACATAATAACGGCTCTATCAATCACTTAGGCAGCAATGATGAGTGGAGTTATCGTGTATTTCAGACAGAAAATCCGGGACAGCAACTCGGATGTACTTCTCAATTTGCCACCATATATGGCGGTAAGATTTTCATCGTTTCCAAGCAGGATAAAGACCCGGGTGCCACAGTTGATGGCAGTCGTTTGGCTATCTGCGACGCTTCTACAATGAAAGTCATTAAAACATTTTCTAATATTGGCAATGGTGCAGATGGGCGCAGTTATCTGGGCGTGGATGAACACAAAGGATACATCTCCACAAGCAATGGTATATATCTATTTGACACTGATAAAATGGAAATCGTATCCATAATTGAGGGTACGGGGTCAGACAATGGTGGTCTATATTCTGCACAAGTAGGAAATATGGTGCGAGTAGGAAAATTCGTATTTGCCGTGCATCAAAAAAACGGTATATTGGTAGTCGATGCTGCTACCGATGTAATTATTCACACAATACCGGGTTTTTATGGCTCCATAGTATTATCGAAAGATGGCAACTTGTGGGCGAGTGTAGCCAAAGATGGCACAGGATCGGGAACACCACTCGATACCATTCTTAAAATTAATCCTTACTCCTTTGAAACCACAGAAATTACCCTCCCATCAGGAATGGGTATCACTAATTCATGGTATGCGTGGACTGCCGATTCTTTTTGTGCAAGCAATACCGAAAACAAACTATATTGGAAAAATAATGGTGGATGGTTCATGTCTACTAAAATATACTGTTTCGACATTGCTACATCCTCAATTACCGAGATATATAACTCGGCAGATACTCGATGGGGTATTTATGGAGCAGGATTCAGAGTGCATCCGGTTTCGGATGAGATATATTGCTCAATGTTCCAATCGTTTGGATCTAACGAATATGAAGTGCAACGCATTTCCAATTCCGGAACGATACTTCAAGAATATCCAATGGAAAAAAATTATTGGTTCCCTGCTCTTCCTGTTTTTCCCGATAAGTATTCACCCGAAATATCACCCGATTTTGCAGATATGAAAATATCTGAATCCACAAGTTTACCTATCAATTCCCTTGTCGCCGACAAGGATAATTTTGTGGCTGCAATCATAGCACAAGTGGTGTCGGTAGAAAATTCCTCAATAGTTTCGGCTCAAATCATTGACGATGCTCTCATACTCACACCCATAGCACCCGAAGGGTCTACTGCAATTACCATATCATTTAATTCCAATGGTAAGATTGCAACCAAAACTATTAAAGTCACATCTACAAAAGGAAGTGGAGTAGAGAATATCGATCGTGCCGAAATTTCCGTTTTCCCAAATCCGGCTACAGAATATGTAGATATAAAATCTGCTCCGGAATCTCAGATTTCAATATACTCTCTTTCTGGCTCTGAATTAATAAGAACTCATGCTTCAGAAGATATTACACGTATCTCATTGGCTCATTTCCCTACCGGCATATATCTCGTGCAAGTAAATCAACATATTATCAAATTAATAAAAAAATGAAAAAATTATTTCTACTGTTTGCATTTGTGTCGTTAATTACACAATATGCCTCATCTCAGGAAACACCATTTATGGTGCAAGGGCATCTGCGCCCCGACGCTAAGAGCGCATTAATAAAGAATACCACCCCTAAACAGATTTCCACCTCGTTCTCATTCGACAATATCGAATTTTGGGTAGGTGAAGGTTCCAAAAAAGCTGCATTGGTTATTGATTGGTTTGACGGAAAAGGGGGAACCCTAGTGTGGGGTTATCGCTTCGAGGGAGAAGCTACCGGATATGATATGGTAACTGCAGTAGCCAAGGCTGATCCCCGATTCATTTTCCTCACTCATTCCACTAATTTAGGTAACACTATTGCCGGACTCGGATATGACCTAAATAGAAGTGGCAATCTGTCACTTTCTCTTAAGGGCACCGAATACACCCCCACAGATGGAACAGTAACCACTACTGAATATAATTATGATGACTGGACATGCTCCGATACCTTCGACCACTGGGTAAGTGGATGGTATTCCGGTTACTGGTCATATCAGGTGAAAGATAATATTGCTGATGAATTTTCATATTCAGGATTAGGAGCGTCTTCACGTATCCTTACAGATGGATCTGTTGATGGATGGGGCTTTCAATCTTTTAGTAATCCGAGTCAGGAAGGAGTAATACCTCGCTATCCATACACCGATGCTTCATATTGTCTACCAAATTTTGAAGCATATTGGTCAGAAATCAATAAGGATTCAAAACACATGAGTATTATTCCCAATTCTACTGCTCGTTTCTCGGATGAATTTACCGAAAAATGGAAAGTGGAAATGACTTCAGGATGGAGCAGTGGAGGACAACCTATTATCGTTAATAACAATATTTACCTCGCGATAAACAGTGTAGTACGCAAAATGAATGCCGAAACAGGTGACGTGTTAAAAGAAACTGCTCTTGTCGGCAACTGTGGATTCTTCTCTATGATAGCTTATGGAGATGGTAAAATATTCGTACCATTATCCAACGGGGTGCTTCAAGCATTCAATGCCGATACACTCGAGCCTCTGTGGCAAACGACCCCTGTCACGGGTTTTCAGCAACTCTGTCCCGTCACATATTCAGACGGATACGTTTACACCGGAATGTGGAAAGGTGGCCGTCCTGCCCAAGGCACATATTATTGTGTCAGCTCAATGGATGAAAATCCACAATCACCCAATGAGATAAAGGAATATACATGGCAATCAGAAAACACAGGATACTATTGGTCTGGTGGTACAGTAATAGGCGATTGTATTCTCTTTGGTGGTGATTCAGGAATACTTGAATCGCGTAATCGCATCACAGGCGCTCTCGTTGATTCATTCCAGCTCGATAACACGCTCTCGACATCTACTATCCGTAGCGGAACATCCTACGATGCTGCTTCGGGCAGATTATTCTTCACTGGAAAGGAAACTCACAAAGTTTACAGTATAAAGATTGACAATAAAGGTAATATCGAGAAGGAGAGCATCCTATCTGGTGAATTATCAGGAGAAGCAACCACAACCCCTACATTATACAACAATCGCCTTTATGTCACATCGGGCACGATGTCAAGCGGTGGTGGTCTCGATGTACTCGATGCCAACACTTTGGAACGCATATATTCTGTGAATCTCGGTGGTATTTCTCAATCAACACCACTGATATCCACCGGATATGCTACACCCGAAAACGGATATTGCGCATATATATACGTATGCCTCAACAATGCTTCGGGCGCAATTGTTTGCGTAAAAGACTTTGAAGGAAACGACACTCCGATTGTTCAATTCACATATACACCGAGCAGCACTCAATATAGCACCCATTCTCTGGTAGCCGACCAAGATGGTACGATATACTACAAAAATGATGCTAAGTATCTGTTTGCACTCACTTCATCACCATCAGCCGATATCAACGTTGCTACCGTAAGTATCGATGACAATAGCGGTAAAGTAGATATCAATGGCACACTCAAATTATCTGCCACCATAGCTCCGATGAATGCCACAAACACAATTGTTGATTGGAGTTCAGACAACGAAGCATTGGCTACTGTAGATACAAAAGGAAACGTTACAGGCGTTGCTGCAGGAAATGTAACCATTACAGCTACTTCTCGCGATGGAAAAATAGCAGCCAATACATTGATAAAAGTAATAGATACAGCAACTGGAATCGATGAAATCAAAGACACGAAGATGAGCGTATATCCAAATCCGTTCAGCCAATATTTGATCGTGAACTCCACTCAAGAATCAACCCTATCTATAGTAAATCTATCGGGTAGCGTTGTGGTAAGCAAACAAGTAAGTGCAGGTGAAAATCATATCGATACATCCTCCCTCCCATCCGGAGTATATATATTGAAATGCAACGGCATTATCAAGAAATTGATAAAATAACAGCACAAATTATTAAAATGCCCTCGAATCTAAAGTTCGAGGGTATTTTTTTACCGTAACAATTTTATATCCGCAAATATAATTCAGTAACGCATAATTAAAAAGCCCGAGTATGATACCCGGGCTTTTCCATATACTTATTTTGAAGTAATTTTATTCTGCGTTTTCGCGAGGTGCTCCACCATCATTGTGATGGAATGTGCGTCCCGGACGTTGTTCGCCGTCATTGTTGCGGAAATCGCGACGTGGACCACGATCATTGCCACCACGGAATCCTCCGCGATCATTATTGCCACCACGGAATCCTCCACGGTCGTTTCCACCACGGAATCCTCCGCGATCGTTACCACCACGGTCGTTGCGTTCCATGCGTGGGCGTTCTACATAACCCTCTGGTTTTTCTTGTAGAGCTTTCATCGACAAGCGGAATTTACCGGTTTTCTTATCTACTTCTACTAATTTCACTGTGAGTACATCACCCTCTTTTATATTGCTGTTTTCCATTGAGTCTATACGATCCCAACTGATTTCAGAAATATGAAGAAGTCCATCCTTTCCAGGCATAAATTCTACGAATGCACCGAAATCAAGAATACTCTTCACAGGTCCGGTATATGTAGCACCCTCTTCAGGAACAGCAATAATTGCCTCGATACGTGCCACAGCAGCATCGATTGCATCTTTGTTAGCTGCCGAAATCTCAACGATTCCCTTGCCATCTACTTCATCAATGCTTACAACAGCACCTGTCTGTTCTTGGATTCCTTGGATAGTTTCGCCACCCTTACCGATGATAGCACCGATAAAGTCCTTTTCTACTTCAATAGTAACAATGCGTGGCACATGAGGCTTGTAATCCTCACGTGGAGCAGGCATAGTGTTATTAATGATATTTAGAATGTGCATTCTTCCGTCACGAGCCTGATTAAG
The DNA here is from genome assembly GCA_964646495.1 of uncultured Muribaculaceae bacterium. Classification (GTDB taxonomy): domain Bacteria; phylum Bacteroidota; class Bacteroidia; order Bacteroidales; family Muribaculaceae; genus HGM05232. Next base: position 1,782 of record CAZYEO010000075.1, on the reverse strand, counting down.
TGCTTGCTCAAGAATCTCATAAGAAAGTCCGTCACACTTGATATCCATTTGTGTTGCTGTAATACCATCTACTGTTCCGGTTACCTTAAAGTCCATATCTCCAAGGTGGTCTTCATCACCAAGAATATCTGAAAGAACAGCAAATTTGCCACCCTTAGTATCTGTGATAAGACCCATTGCGATACCCGAAACCGGTTTCTTCATCTTCACACCTGCATCCAATAGAGCAAGAGTTCCGGCACACACAGTTGCCATTGATGACGAACCATTAGATTCGAGAATATCAGAAACTATACGCAATGTATAAGGGAAGTTATCGGGAAGCATACGTTTCAATGCACGGTGAGCAAGATTTCCGTGTCCCACTTCGCGACGACCTACGCCACGTTGAGCCTTAGCTTCACCGGTAGAGAATGGAGGGAAATTGTAGTGCAATAAGAAACGTTCGCGACCTTGATTAAGGGCATCGTCAAGAATCTTCTCATCGAGCTTTGTACCAAGTGTCACAGTTGATAGTGATTGAGTTTCTCCACGTGTAAATACTGACGATCCGTGAGGTCCCGGCACATAATCTACCTCAGCCCAAATAGGACGAATTTCGGTAGTCTTTCTGCCATCCAAGCGTATTCCTTCGTCGAGAATACAACGGCGCACTGCCTCTTTTTCTACATCGTGGTAATATTTTTTTGCCAAGGGAGCTTTTGTTGCAACCTCTTCTTCTGGAATAGTAGCGATATACTCTGCACGAATTGCATCAAATTGATCCATGCGCCAATGCTTGTCAGCATTTCCGGCTTTTGCTATTGCATAAGCTTTATCGTAGCATTTTTCCCATACATCTTTGCGTACATCTTCATCGTTTGTTTCGTGGCAATATTCACGTTTTACGGTTGCTCCTACCTCGTTAGCAAATTCAATCTGTGCTTGACATTGTACCTTGATTGCTTCGTGAGCTATTTTAAGTCCTTCGAGCAGTTCTGCTTCACTTACTTCGCTCATTTCACCCTCAACCATCATAATGTTGTCGTAGGTAGCCCCTACCATTAGATCGATGTCGGCTTTTGCAAGTTGGTCGAATGTTGGGTTTACAACAAACTTACCATCAATGCGAGCTACACGTACTTCAGAAATCGGTCCGTTAAATGGAATATCACTCACTGCGATTGCTGCCGAAGCTGCAAGCCCTGCAAGGGCATCGGGCATATCTACACCATCAGAAGAAAACATCAAAATGTTGACAAATGTGTCAGCATGATAATTGTCGGGGAACAAAGGACGAAGCACACGGTCTACAAGGCGGCTTGTCAATATTTCATAGTCAGATGCACGACCTTCACGGCGTGTAAATCCTCCGGGGAAACGTCCGTTAGACGAGAATTTTTCTTTATACTCTACTTGAAGTGGCATAAAGTCTACCCCTTCTCCGGCTTCCTTTGCCGAAACTACTGTAGCGAGCAACATTGTGTTGCCCATTCTCAGCTCTACTGAGCCATCAGCCTGCTTTGCAAGCTTGCCTGTTTCTAAGGTGATCGTTCTTCCGTCACCGAGGTCAATGGTTTTCTTGATAGGTGTTACCATAAATTTTTTTTTCACTTATAAAATTAGGGCAAAGATAACTATTTTTTCCCTTTATCGCTTTATTTTTTCATCTCATTGATTAAAAAAGATTTGCACCCCACCCCCCACCCCTCACATTACGATATATATCCCTCTTTTTCTCTATCAAATCATCACCAATAAATCCTTTTTTACATTTTATTTTTATTAAAAATAAACGCTATT
>CAZYEO010000074.1:0-11798 GCA_964646495.1 uncultured Muribaculaceae bacterium | reverse complement strand
AATTGGGAGGGGACATGGTTGTGTCTTATGACGGTAAAAATATGTGGGGGAAAGGTGATGCGTCCCTTAACTCTTTTATTTACAATGGAAATAATGTGGGGGATCTTGCTTTTGATGTTGGGCTTTCGGTAGATCCTATTGTTGGATTTACAAAAGCGGTGAGCTCTTTTTCTATAAATGGCGAAAAAGTAATAACTGCTACGGGAATTGTAAATGACTCAACCTCTTCCACACCATATAAATTGGCACTAACGCTCAACGAGTTCCCTTTAAATTTTGCGAATCCATTTATACCCCAAGGGGTTGCTACCGCTTCAGGTTATTTGAATGGAAATATGAGCGTGACGGGATCTTTTTCGAAACCTATCCTAAATGGGTCTCTAAAATTCAAAACGGCTATTGTAAATCTACCGCTTTTCGGTAGCCAACTGAAATTCCCGGAAAGATCAATTCCGGTAGACTCAAATATAATACGATTCAACAATTTTGAAATAAATGGCAGCAACAGTAACCCTCTTACTATAAATGGATTAATAAAAATAAAAGATATTCATAATCCAGAATTGAATCTATCCTTCAAAGGGCAAAATGTGCAATTTGTAAATAGTAAGCAAAATCGCATGTCACAACTTTACGGAAATGGATTTATGGATGTGGATGCTTCAGTAAAAGGAGATTTAAGCAATCTCAACGTTAATGCGCGATTGGCTTTACTGGCTGAATCAAACATTACTTATGTAATGCAGAGTGATGTCAATAGTATCACCCAACAAAAAGCCACAGGTGTAGTAAAATTTGTGGAATTTAATGATACCTCATCTGTGAAAAACAGAAATCAACTGTTATCATCCGAATTCAATATGAATCTGCAAACAAATATTATTGTAGAATCGGGAGCTATGATAAACGTTAATCTATCACCAGATGGAAAGAATAAAATTCAAATTGAGGGAAATGCCAATCTTAATTATAATTTGAATGCTGTTGGTGATTCACGTTTTACAGGGAGATATACGATTAACCGCGGATTTGTGAGATATTCGCCTCCGTTAATATCTGAGAAATTATTTAATTTCTCACCTAATAGTTATGTTTCTTGGTCGGGCAACATTATGAATCCAACATTTAATATTACTGCAACTGAAAATTTCACTACAAATGTGTCGGTAGATGAAGAAAATACGAGCCGAGTGAATTTTCTCATTACTATGTATGTAACCAACACCCTTAATGATATAAAATTATCTTTCGATCTTACCTCGCTCAACGACATGAGTATTGCAGGTGAATTGCAATCTTCGACACCCGAACAACGCTCCAATCAAGCCCTCAATCTATTATTATATGGTAGCTATGTTGGTATTTCAAAATCAGCGACTACCACCACAGCCGCATCATTCTCTACCGGACAATTATATTCATTCCTTGCCGGACAACTCAATAATTGGGCATCTAAATATGTAAAAGGAGTAGATCTTTCATTTGGAATCAACCAATACGACAAAATGGTTGATGGGACATCTCGCACTTCGGTAAATTATTCGTATCAGGTTTCAAAGACACTTTTCAACGATCGCTTCAAAATCACAGTAGGAGGGAATTACGATACAGAAGCTACCAACAACAATAATCTGGCACAAAGTCTCATCAATGATATTTCACTCGAATACACACTCACAAAGACCGGAAATATTTATGTAAAAGTATTCCGCCACACCGGGTACGAAAGCATGTTTGAGGGACAAGTAACTCAAACAGGTGTCGGTCTTGTATTCAGACGCAAATTAGACTCTCTAAAAAATATTTTCCGATTCAATCTTGGGAAGAGAAAACAAAGTTATACCCCTGTTGATACTATAGATTCTATTTCCCAAACAATGATGCAAGATACTATAAAATGAAAAAAATATTACTCTACATATTGTTCATTTCAACCGTTGCTGTAATTATAGCATCATGCTCCACGACAAAGAAGCTGACTGGTGATGAAGTGTTATATACAGGCGTGAAGAAATTAGAAATAAAAAGTATCGACAGTACAAAAATTCCATCGGAAGTTAAAGATCAGATATTCAATGTTATTAATGTAAAACCTAATAATTCGCTTTATTCCCCTTATATCCGTTCACCATTTCCTATCGGACTATGGGTATATAATAGTATTGACGATAAAACACAAAATGGATTCAAACATTGGATATATGAAAAATTTGCCGAAACTCCTGTTCTGATAAGCGATGTGCGCCCGCAATTGCGCATGGAGATGCTTGGCACTGTACTCGACAATAATGGATATTTTGGAGCCGATACAAAATACAGTATCTTATATGATAAAAACAATAAGAAAAAAGCAAGAATCAACTACACTGTTGTGTTACCGGAACCATATCTCCTAAGTGATATTGAATATTTGGAGGATACTACAGGGTTAAATCATAAAATAGATTCAATCGCAAAGAAGCTTCCTTATCTAAAAACCGGACAAAGATATTGTCTGGATTCACTAAATATGGTGCGAACTACCATAGCCAATACATTGCGCAATTATGGTTATTATTTTTTCCAACCATCTTATATTGAATTTCTTGCAGATAGCACCATTACACCTCAAAGAATTGCAATCAGGATGAATCTTATTCCTAATATTCCTGCGGCTACTCTGAAAAAATATAAAACCGGGAAAATTGAAACTACAGTCAATCGGAATCGTGGTGGTGGCTATCCGGATACCATAATGACTAAACGTGGAAAAGTTATTCAAATGAAACCATCACATCTGCGCAAAAATCTTATCCCTTCGTGCATAACGTTCCGAGAGGGTAAAACATTTTCGGTCAGAGATATGAATACTACACAAAATTATCTATCGCGACTTGGTATTTTCAATGCCATATCAATCGATGTAACTCCGCTTGATTCATTAAAAGGTAGAGATTCACTCGATGTATACATTAATTGTACTTTTGATGCCCCGATAGAGGCATCTATTGAGCTTGACGGAACTATAAAATCATCAAATTATATCGGACCCGGACTCACTTTGGGATTATCGCATAACAATATTTTCGGTGGTGGCGAAAAACTCTCTATCAATTTAACCTCGGCTTACGAATGGCTAATTGGTGGAAATAAATCAGCATCAAACAATTCTTATGAGTTTGGATTATCATCCTCTCTACGCTTCCCCCGACTTCTTGCTCCTCCCTTCATACGTAGAATTAGGCGGAATCTTAATTGGACTCAAATTAATCTTTCCGCAAGCATTCTTAATAGACCTAATTACTTTAAATTGGCAAAATTTGAAACTTCATTCGGGTATGAATGGTACTCCAACAGATATTCTCTTCATGAACTGAAACTAATCAAACTTACATATAGCAAGCCAATCTCTATAAATCCTAAAATTTATGACAGCATATTAGAGGGTGACAATGAACATGCCGGAACGATAGGGGCTTTAACTATTTTAGACCCTATTTTCATCCCACAAATATCATATACATATACCTACGACCGAGCATTCGGGAAACACAAAGAAAATAATCTAAATTGGTCATTTACAGTATCAGAAGCAGGTAATCTTATTGGTGCTATTACAGGATGGTCAAAAGAAGTTAATGACAAGAAATTATTTGGTACACCATATTCGCAATTTGTAAAAGGTCAAACCCAACTCGTATATGGAAGATGTATCGGTGGAGAAAATTGGATTGTCTCACGAATCTTGGTCGGGGCTGCACACCCCTATGCCAACTCCAGGTTCCTTCCTTTCACCGAAGAATTTTATGTAGGTGGGGCAAATTCCCTCAGAGCTTTTTCACCACGATCAATAGGACCCGGTAATTTTAATCCAAATAACCCACCTTCTTTTGGTATACCATACTATTCACAAGGAGGAACTTTCAAATTTGAAATGAATGTGGAATACCGATTCCCTATTTTTGGAATTATAAAAGGCGCTCTATTTGTCGATACTGGAAACGTATGGAATTTTAAATCTATTTTCATTGACCTTCAAGATTACGATAGCACTAATGACCAAATAAAAATGACTGATATCGGAGTATTAAAAGGGAAGAATTTTTTCAAAGAGTTGGCTCTCGACGTAGGAGCCGGATTGAGATTGGATTTTGGAATTTTAGTATTCCGGGCAGATTTAGGAGTAGGAATTCATCTACCCTACGATACCGGCAAATCGGGTTATTACAATATTCCTTCATTCAAAAATAGTCTCGGACTGCATCTTGCTATAGGATATCCATTCTGATTAATATTAATTTATATTTAGGATAAATAATGTATAATAAAATTTTACAAACAAATAAAAATCAAAAAAATCGAATATAAGCCTGTTATTCACGATATTTAGCACAACTAAACATTATCATTCCAATCTTTATTAATATCTTTGCAGTGATATTTTTATGATATATTTTGTTTATACATTTAAAAATTAGTAACAAGTATGAAAATTGAAAAACTATTTATTACCGGAGCAATAGCAGTTGTTTCGCTACTTCAAGGTTGTGTATCGGAAGAGCCAACCAAAAGTGGCGAAGACTTGCAGAATGTAAACGTATCTTACCAAAGAATGCGCCCAATGAATACGATTGAAGTTTCGCCTAAAGAGGGAGAAGCAGCTGTTGTAATACAAAATGGTGACACTATTGCAATCACAACCGAGCCAAGTAAAATATTAGTATATACATCTCAATATGCCCTTGCTAAATCAAGCGAGGCTGTCGTGGTATATGTACCTACTACCGGATTAGTAAAAACCTCCATGAGAAAATCTTTCTTTACTTTAATGTTTGAAGACAGCAACGGAGGAGATGCTGATTATAATGACGTAATATTACATTTTAGCCAAACTACAGACTCTAAAGGGATGTATATTAAAGTACAACCTATTGCAATGGGCAATACTAAAAAAGTAAAACTTGGAGCAGACTTCTATGTATGCGACAATAACAGCAATCTTATTGATCAAGCTACTCTATATTTTTCTTCTGATATAAAAAAAGAAATATTCAAAGAAAATGACAGCAAGAAAATCATAAATACTTATGCTAAATTGCCAATAAACGGATTTCCTGTTTCCGATACAAAAGTTATACCGGAATTGAGTACTAAATCTTTCTTGAATTATCGTAACGACGGTTCCGGATTCCTTCCAAAAGATCCAACGAAAGTAATAACTTATGCCAATTGGTTCATTGAAGATGAAGATGGAATTAAATACTACGCCGTACCATCATATAACACAGGTGGCGAAACTTGGTTGAACACAAAAGGATATCCTTTCGGATTATTTATAGCACAAGTAAGACCATCTATATTGCTCGATAGTAAATTGAATTTATGTGGTGCAGATTGGATTAATTATCCTCAAGAAAGTGTAAGTATTACGACTGTTTATCCCGGATTCATTGAATGGATAGAGGGCGGAAATCCACCACAATGGGATGCTCCTAAAGAAGGGACATACATTGAAGCTATGCGCTTAGATGAAAATGGAAAATCAACAGATTCATTATTTGACATGAATATCTGGTAAAAATAAACATGTGTATCGTCCTAAAAAAGAGATCAGCTGTCCGATCTCTTTTTTTATGACTTCACTTTCACAGTAAAATAATTATTATTGCTTGTATTTGCGATGTGAATGTTGAAAATTTATGCGTATTTTTGTATTTAATAATTCACGTTTATACTATGTCGCAATTCATAGAAGCAATACTTCCACTCCCGTTATATAGCACTTTCACATACCATGTGCCTACTACCATGCAAGGCACAATTCAAATTGGTAGTCGGGTGCTTGTACCATTCGGGCGCAAAAAATATTACACGGCTATTGTGAGTATGCTTCATAGTAATAAGCCTACGGAGTATGAAGTAAAGGACATTTTGGATGTACTTGATGAATATCCGATTATCAAATATCCGCAATTGAAGCTATGGAACTGGATTGCCGAGTATTACCTTTGTAGCGTTGGCGATGTATATAAAGCTGCGATACCTACCGGATTAAAAGTTGAGAGTGAAACTTTGGTGATGGCAAATCCTGATTTTGAGGAATCGGAAACAGTCTCACTTCGTGAACGAGAAATCATTATTCTCAATCTTATTTCCGGACGTGACAAAGTTCAAATCAGTGAATTGGAGAAAAGCACCGGATTTAAAAATGTTGAATCCATAGTATCTCGCTTAATCGAGAAAGATGCCATATTTGTAGCTGAAAGGACTGTAGAACATTATCGTCCAAAAACTGAAAGCTTTGTTGCTCTTACTATAAAAAAGGAAGATGAAGCAGGAATGCACCGTTTCTTTGAACTCGTACGACAAGCAAAAAAACAAGAGTCTTTACTCCTTGCTTTTCTTGATCTTTCTCATTGGTTAAGAAAAGGAGATATACTTGAAGTCTCAAAAAAAGAATTGCTCGATAGAGCTCAAGTTTCTCCCGCAGTTTTGTCTGCTATTATCGAAAAAGGGATAATGAAGGTGTATCGAAAGGAGATAAATCGATTCACTACATCTTCGCTTCAGACAGTTACTGTGCCGAAACTCTCAAAGGTGCAGCAAGAGGCATATTGGAATATATATGAGTCTTTCAAAAATAAAAACATTACTTTACTTCATGGCGTTACATCAAGCGGTAAAACAGAAATATATATAAATCTCATAGCAGAGATGATAAGACTTGGGAAGCAAAGTTTGTATCTTGTTCCCGAAATTGCACTCACAACCCAACTGACTACTCGACTTCATAAAGTATTTGGTGACAGACTTTTGATATACCACTCAAAATTCAGCGATAATGAGCGCGTAGATTTATGGAAACGCCTTCTCAAAAGCAGTGAGCCGTGTGTGGTTATAGGCGTAAGATCATCGGTATTTCTCCCCTTCTCAAATTTAGGAATAGTGATTGTTGATGAAGAACATGAAACAAGCTATAAACAATTTGATCCGGCTCCGCGCTATAACGGAAGAAACGTAGCAATGATGCTTGCCTCTATGCACGGAGCCAAAACACTGCTCGGATCTGCAACTCCGTCACTTGAATCATATTATAACGCCGTAAATGACCGATACGGATTAGTATCGTTAAATGAACGTTATGAAGGGATAAAAATGCCGGAAGTAGAAGTAATAGACATCAAAGAGTCTCGTAGAAAACGAGAATTTAACGGCATACTTTCTAATAAACTTTTGCATGATTGCATTCATGAATTAGAAGAGGGCAACCAAGTGATTCTTTTTCAAAATCGAAGAGGTTACGCGCCAATGGCTCTATGTAAAGAATGCGGATGGGTTCCCAAATGCGAAAATTGCGATGTATCGCTCACTTATCATAAATATTCCAATTCACTTTCATGTCATTATTGCGGCTATACTTATCAACTCCCCACCCTTTGCAAAGCATGCGGACAACCCACTCTGGAAGTAGTGGGGTATGGAACGGAACGCATAGAGGATGATATGGAAAAGATATTTCCTGATTACACTGTGCTGAGAATGGATTTAGATACAACACGCAATAAAAACGGATATGAAAAGATTATAACTGATTTCTCCAAAAGAAAAGCTCAAATCCTGATAGGCACTCAAATGGTAAGTAAAGGACTGGATTTTGACGGAGTAAGCCTTGTTGGAGTTTTAAATGCTGATACCTTAATAAATTTCCCTGATTTTAGAGCATCCGAACGTGCCTTTGACATGTTGGAACAGGTAGCAGGAAGAGCAGGACGAAAACATAAAAGTGGTATTGTGGAGATTCAAACATCAAATCCCGATAATGATGTTATTCAATATGTAAAAGCACATGACTATTTGGGATTTTATAATAATGAAATAGAAGAACGTCAAAGATATAAATATCCCCCATTCACCAAATTAATATACATATACCTTAAACATCGCGACGACAACACTGTGACCGAGGTTTCTGTTCGCTTTAGCAATATGCTTCGTGAAGTATTTGGTAATCGCGTATTAGGGCCCGAAGCCCCTCTTATAGCAAGAGTACAACAATACCATATACGGCAGATAGTTTTGAAGATGGAAAATGAGGCTTCAATGATAAAAGTCAAGAATATTTTGCGCACCATTTATGAAAACATGCTTTCAGTTGATTCTCGCATGAAATCTACCATACTATATTACGATGTCGATCCTATGTAAAAATCCCCCGATAGCTTAATAGCAATCGAGGGACTATATGAATTGGAAATGACTATTAATATGCAAACATAGGATATTCGCTCATGATAGAATTTACCTTTTCTCTTACAGATTTTATCACTGCTTCATCCTCATGATTTGACAACACGGTATCAATCATTTCTACTATTTCACCCATTAACGGTTCTTTTGCTCCACGCGTGGTTATCGCAGGTGTCCCCAAACGAATACCTGAAGTCAAGAATGGTGAACGGCTATCAAATGGAACCATATTTTTATTAGCTGTAATGTCAGCAGCCACAAGAACTCTTTCAGCAACTTTACCAGTCAATTCAGGGAATTTTGTACGAAGATCTACCAATATACAGTGATTGTCGGTTCCTCCCGATACGATTTTATACCCTTTGTCCATCAAAGCCTGTGCCATTGCCTTGGCATTCTTCAACACTTGTTGTTGATATTCTTTATATTCCGGTTGTAAAACTTCACCGAAAGCCACTGCTTTGGCTGCAATTACATGCTCCAACGGTCCACCCTGAACACCTGGGAATACTGCACTATCTAATAGTGATGACATTTTACGTATTTCACCCTTCATGGTTTTCTTTCCGAATGGATTATCAAAATCTTCACCCATCATAATAACACCACCACGAGGTCCACGCAATGTTTTATGAGTGGTTGATGTAACGATATGTGCATATTTTACAGGGTTTTCTAATAGTCCGGCGGCTATTAATCCTGCCGGATGAGCCATGTCAAACATAAATATTGCACCCACTTCGTCTGCAATTTTACGAATTCGAGCATAATCCCATTCTCTACAATATGCGCTTGCACCTCCCACAATCATTTTAGGACGCTCGCGACGAGCTATTTCTTCCAATTGGTCATAATCTACAAGATTTGTATCTGGGGTAACATTATATTCAATAGGATTATATACTAACCCTGAAAAGTTCACTGGAGATCCGTGTGACAAGTGACCGCCATGCGACAAATTTAGCCCCATGAATTTATCACCGGGATTCATAACTGCCACAAAAACTGCCATGTTGGCTTGTGCTCCTGAGTGTGGTTGCACATTAGCCCATGTAGCACCGAATATTTGTTTCAAACGGTCAATAGCAATTTGTTCGGCTTCGTCTACAACTTGGCAACCTCCGTAATAACGGTGTCCGGGGTAACCTTCTGCATACTTATTAGTAAGGCATGAGCCCATCGCACGCATCACATCATCACTCACAAAATTTTCGGAAGCAATCAATTCTATCCCTTTCTTCTGGCGTTGATGTTCACGCTCAATAATGTCGAAAATAATTTTGTCTCTCTGCATAATATTATATTGATTATTTGATTTTATTTCTTAGTATTCTTTTTTACGGACCATCCGAAACGTCCTATTGATTCACCCAACTTAAAATATTCACCATGGGAATATGCTATTAATTTGGCTTCATCAAGTTTGAAAGCTTGGGTTACAGGATCTATATATTTATCATCTGCTATAACATTCACTACATCTGCTATAAACATATCATGTGAGCCCAACTGCTTAATTTCTCTCACTTTGCACTCTATTGATAGTGGTGATTGTTCTATTGATGGACATTTTACCATATTTCCAGCCAGAGGAGTAAGTTTCATATCCTTAAATTTACGATAATCTTTGCCCGATTTTACTCCACACCAATCGGTTGCAAATGCCATATCCTCAGTCGTTAGGTTAAGAGTAAACTCCATATTGCTTTTTATCATATCATAGCTGTGTCGTTCTGGACGCACTGAAATATAACACATTGGTGGATTGGTGCATAATGTCCCTACCCAACTCACTGTTATCAAGTTACAATCATCTACAGAGCTACCACAACTTACTAAAATTGCTGGCAACGGATATATCATTGTTCCGGGTTTCCAATTTATCTTCATATATCTGTCCTTTATCTTATTTCTATTTCATCTTTATTAAATGTTCGCTCACAATAATGGCATTTAACCACCACATCAACATTGTCGATAACTTTGAATATGGTTTTCATCGGTTCATTATTGGTAATACACTTAGGATTACCGCATTTAACTATATCAACGATTTCTTCTGGCAAAGTAACTGTATATTTATCTACAATCTCAAAATCATGAATCACATTAATTTTTGCATTAGGAGCAATCAAAGCAATGCGATTCAATATCTCATCGGGAAAAAATACATCGGCTATTTTTATTATCCCTTTTTTTCCATATTTCTTACTCGAAAGATTATTTCCTATAGTAACACCATTGTCAAGCGATGCAATTCCTAAAAGATTCACCACTTTAAACAAAGATTTTGCAGGAATATGATCAATCACAGTCCCATTTTCCAACGCTGCTACGGCAAGCTCTTTTTTTATCTCTTTCATTTGCTTGAAATATTTTTGACATTAATACCCAATGCACGACATATTATAGCTTCGCGGGCGTACAAGCCATTTTGAGCCTGTTGGAAATAATAAGCTTTCGGACTGTCATCCACATCATAAGCTATCTCATTTACTCGTGGTAGCGGATGAAGTATCTTTAAATTATCCTTGCTATTGTCCAACATGGCATTATGAAGAGTATAAAGATTTTTCACCCTTTCATATTCCATCAAATCTGTAAACCTTTCTCTCTGAACACGCGTCATATATAAAATATCACTATTATTTATCACCTCTTCTGAGAAATCTGTAGTCTCGGTGTATCTAATATTATGCTCTCTACAAAACTCTTTATATTCACTGGGCATTGCAAGCTCTTTACTCGCAACAAAATTAAATATCGGATTAAAATAAGACATCGCCATTAACAGAGAATGTACAGTCCGCCCATATTTCAAATCGCCAACCATAGTTATTACAAGATTCTCAAGTGTACCCTGTGTCTTATATATTGAATATAAATCGAGCATTGTTTGCGATGGATGCTGATTAGCACCATCTCCTGCATTAACCACCGGCACAGGAGCAATTTCAGATGCATATTGAGCAGCACCTTCAAGATAATGACGCATTATTATGAGATCTACATAATTACTTACCATCATCGTAGTGTCCTTCAACGTTTCACCCTTTGACGAACTCGTAGTATTTGCATCAGAAAAGCCTATTACTCTACCACCCAACCTATTCACTGCCGTTTCAAAGCTCAATCGTGTACGGGTAGATGGCTCAAAAAATAATGTCGCCACTACTTTCCCCTCAAGCAATTGGATATTCGGATTCTGTTCAAAAAATTCAGAATCTTCAAGTAAACTCAAAATATCATCCTTCGACAATTGAGATATAGAAACCAGACTTTCTTTCTTCATAAAGATTTATATATTTAGAAAATTGAAACTTACAGAAACAAAAAGAGCCAATCATAACTAATATCGTTAGTGATTGACCCGCGCATTACTGTTAGCAACAGTAACCTGAATTACCAATTGCCAAGGGGCGCTATACTTATGCTCTATGTAAATATTCATTGCTTTCATATTTACCGCAAAGTTAAAGATTTTTTTCTACATAGGCGTCATTGCTGAAAGTATATTTTTCGGCTCAGTAGAAATTTAATGGGGGGAAGCATAAAGTTTAGCTAAACGGAAT
>CAZYEO010000073.1:0-11845 GCA_964646495.1 uncultured Muribaculaceae bacterium | reverse complement strand
ATTGGTATATACCATCATATCGCATATCTTGTTACAAGATGTTAGTGCTGCGGTATATTCAAGGGTATTGGCAATGTGTACATTATCGTCTGCTGTACCGGATATTATAAGAAGTTCTCCCGATAATTTATCCACTTTTTTTATTGGAGCACTTATTTCATATCCTTCTTGATTCTCCTTTGGAGTTCTCATATATCTTTCGGTATAAATAGAGTCATAGTATCTCCAATCAGTAACCGGAGCAATAGCAACACCAGCTGCATATTTACTATCAACTTGCGACATTGCCATAAGTGATTCGTAACCTCCATAGCTCCATCCGAAGATTCCTATTTTTGCACCATCGACGTAGGGCAATGATGCAATATATTTGGCAGCAGCAAGTTGATCTATTGTTTCATATTTACCTAAAGACATATACACACTCGATTCCCATTCTTTACCTCGGAATCCTGTTCCACGTCCATCTACACATGCTATTATATACCCCTGAGTTGCAGCATATTTAGTCCAATCCATCATCCATCGGTTTCTCACCTCTTGTGATCCCGGACCACTGTATTGAGTCATAATTACAGGATATTTTTTTGATGGGTTGAAATCAGCAGGTTTAATAATATAACCATTAAGTGTGAGACTTCCGCTTGGACATTGGAAAAACTCTTGCACTGGCATTCCTTTAGTTGCAAATTTTGCTGCATAGACATCATTCATCTCCATTTCTCGCACCTTTTTGCCCTTATTATTCCATATAGTGTATTGATTAGGAGTAGTAATATCACTATAATTCAGCACAAAATATGTATATTTTGAATTAAAAGATACTGAACTCGTACCTGAATCGGCATTAGATATATGACTTTTTTTACCCTTATCGTCAATTTTTGATACTACACGATTCAAAACGCCACTCTCAGTAGATTGAAAATAAAATGATTTTCCAATATTGTCATATCCATAAAAATCTGTCACTTCCCAGTCTCCCGATGTGAGCTGGCGCAATAGGTTTCCAGCATTTGAATATTCATATAAATGAGTCCATCCGCTACGATCACTGGGTATTACAAATGTATTATCGTAATATTTGATCATACTTGTAATATTTTCAATATCTATCCATGTTTTAGATTCTTCCGAATACACAAGTTTTGATATTGTAGATCTCGGATTCACCGCAAATAATTTAAAAAGATTTTGATTACGATTGAGTGTCATAACCATTAATCTATCATTTTGTTTTGAAAATTTTATATTAGGGATATATCCATCTTCATCCATTGGAATTGCAATTTCTTTTGTCTTGCGGGTTTCCACATCATAGCTCAACAATTTTACTTTCGCATTATTAGCACCGGCAACAGGATATTTATATTTGAATTCACCGGGATATAATGAATATTCTTGGATAGGATCACAAGCACTTTCATATATCGGCAATGAGTATTCGGGTACATTCGTTTCATCCCATTGCAAATATGAAAGAATCAGGTTGTCAGGAGAAAAAGACAAAGAAGAATGTAATCTGAATTCTTCTTGATAGACCCAATCGGGGACACCATTAATAATCTTATTTTTCATGCCATCGGTAGTTACTGCCACCTCAGTGCCATAATCAAGTTTCTTGATATATATATTATTATCTCTCACAAAAGCAACCATTCTACCATCTGGGGAAAATGTGGCAATTTCTTGTTTCCCTCCTTGTGACAATGGCGTGAGATTGTTACGTTTTATTTCAAACACATAATAATCAGCCTTGAATGTATTTCTATATATCGGAATATTATCCGTGTGAAGCAATATTTTTGATTCATCTTCGGAAATAGTAAATCCATTCCAATTTTTCACAGTACAATTGCGTGCTGTTGACGAATCGAAAACAGTTTCGAGTACCTCTCCTGTTTTATAACTTATCTTTTGAATTTTGTCATTTTGAATGCTCATCGCAAGATACGTTTCACCATCAGAAAGCGGTATTATTTCACTTATTGTCGCCGGTTTATTTCCTGGTAGAACGAAGTCCTGCAATTCGAGAGCTTGTATATGTTCAGTAAATCCGAAACAGATAAATAATGCCAGACAATTGAGTATATTATGAATTTTCATCTTTTAATTTTATGTTTTTTAATGTGAATTCTAAAGAATATCGATTAAGAAGTAACTTACAAATATAAACAATAATTTTACTTCTAAATGTACTATTACTCTATATTTTAAGCCCATTTTAGATATATTTTACTTCTCTTCACTGTGGCTGGTTTTTCTATTAATAAAAGCGAGTGGATAACTTATTTATATGTTTCTCCACTCGCCCATAATATCATCGAAATAAATCTTTATTTATATTCATCCCACGATTTTATCTGAATATCATCAACCGGAAGCTCGGTAAAGGCATTTATAAATGCCGATGCCAATCTGGCATTCGTAACAAGAGGAATGTTCAGGTCAATTGCAGCACGCCGTATTTTATAGCCATTAGTAAGCTCTGCACTTGATAAGTTTTTAGGAATATTGACAACCAAATCTATCTGTTTTTTATGGAGCATTTCTAAAGCTTGTGGCTGCTTATCACTTTCACTCGGCCAATAAACTTTGACTACAGGAATTCCATTATCATTAAGGAATTGATGAGTCCCTCCTGTGGCATATAGTTTATATCCCTTTTCATAAAGTTTCATCGCCGAATCAAGCATATCGACTTTTTGTTTTGGAGTTCCTGTGCTCAATAAAATATTCTTCTTAGGAATACGGTAACCCACAGATAGCATAGATTTCAGAATTGCTTCATTGGTATCATCTCCTATACATCCTACCTCGCCGGTCGATGCCATATCTACACCAAGTACTGGATCAGCTCCTTGCAAGCGAGAAAAAGAGAACTGAGATGCCTTGATTCCTACATATTCGAGATCAAAGGCATTTTTACTCGGCTTTTCTACGGGAAGTCCAAGCATTACTTTAGTAGCAATATCTATAAAGTTTATCTTCAACACTTTAGATACAAAAGGAAAGCTTCGAGATGCTCTAAGATTACATTCAATTACTTTTATATCATTATTTTTGGCAAGGAATTGAATGTTGAACGGTCCAGATATATTCAATGCTTTGGCAATCTGTCCACTTATTTTCTTGATGCGACGCATCGTCTCTACATATAATTTTTGTGGTGGGAACTGAATAGTGGCATCACCAGAGTGTACTCCGGCAAATTCTATATGTTCTGATATGGCATACACTTTTACTTCTCCATCTTGAGCAACTGCATCCATTTCGATCTCCTTAGCATTCTGAATAAATTCACTCACTACGACAGGGTGTTTCTTAGAAACATTAGCAGCAAGTTTCAAGAAGCGTTCGAGCTCTTCATCATTAGAACATACATTCATTGCTGCCCCCGACAGCACATATGATGGACGAACCAAAACCGGATATCCAACCTCCTGCACAAATTCATTTATGTCATCGAGTGAAGTAAGCTCACGCCATCTGGGTTGGTCAATACCTAAATCATCGAGCATCGACGAAAATTTATGACGATCCTCAGCATTATCAATACTTTTAGCTCCGGTGCCAAGAATATTTACATCTTCACTGTCGAGACGTGTTGCCAGATTATTTGGAATCTGCCCCCCTGTAGAGAGAATTACTCCATGAGGCTGTTCCAATTCAATTATATCCATTACACGCTCAAATGTGAGCTCATCAAAATATAATCTGTCACACATGTCATAGTCGGTAGATACTGTTTCGGGATTATAATTTATCATAACCGAACGCCAGCCCTCTTTTTTCACTGTCATCAATGCGTTTACGCTACACCAGTCAAATTCTACGGAGCTACCGATTCGATATGCACCCGACCCTAATACTATGATTGATTTATGATCATGAAGATAATTCACATCATTTTCAGTGCCATTGTATGTGAGATACAAGTAATTTGTTTGGGCAGGATATTCAGCTCCAAGAGTATCAATCTGCTTTACAACAGGTGTTATATTGAAACCCTTTCTGAGATTTCGAACCTTTAGATTAGCCTCTTCAGCCTCAGTCATTTTATCCTTTAAGATTGCACGTGCAATTTGAAAATCGGAGAATCCTTGTTTCTTTGCATGTAATAGCAATTCTTTTGGCAATGTCTCAATCGATTTTATGTCTTCAAGCTCTTTAGCAGTTACAATAAGGTTGTGTAACTTATGTAAAAACCATTTATCAATCTTTGTAAGATCATGTATTTGGTCTACTGTATATCCTTTTCTAAATGCATTTTCAATGACAAACATACGTTTATCAGTAGGTTCTTTCAATGCTTTATCAATGTCAAGAAGATTCAATGATTTATTTTCTACAAATCCATGCATACCTTGACCAATCATTCTTAGCCCTTTTTGGATAGCCTCTTCAAAGGTTCGCCCGATAGCCATAACCTCACCTACCGATTTCATAGATGACCCGATTTCACGAGTAACGCCGTGGAATTTTCCCAAATCCCAACGTGGAATTTTACAAACTATATAGTCTAATGCTGGTTCAAAAAATGCTGAAGTCTCTTTTGTTACAGAGTTTTTAAGATCAAAAAGTCCATAACCGAGTCCAAGTTTTGCAGCTACAAAGGCTAATGGATATCCGGTAGCTTTTGAGGCAAGAGCAGAGCTACGGCTCAATCTTGCGTTTACTTCAATCACCCTATAATCCATCGATTGCGGATCAAATGCATATTGAACATTACATTCACCTATAATACCAATATGACGTATTATCTTTATTGCTAATTTGCGTAAAAGATGGTAATCCTCATTAGAGAGTGTTTGCGACGGAGCAACAACGATACTTTCACCTGTATGAATTCCAAGTGGGTCGAAATTCTCCATATTACAAACTGTAATACAATTATCAAATCTGTCGCGCACCACTTCATATTCAACCTCTTTCCATCCTTTGAGTGATTTTTCTACAAGGACTTGTGGGGAGAATGATAATGCTTTTTCTACAAGCTCGGTAAGCTCATCTTCATTGTCACAAAATCCGCTGCCCAATCCGCCCAGAGCATAAGCAGCACGCACAATCACAGGATACCCAAGCTCTTTAGCAGCACGCTTTGCCTCTTCAACATCATTTACAGCTTCGCTCTTTATGGTCTTTACATCGATTTCATCAAGTTTTTGAACAAACAATTCGCGATCTTCTGTATCCATAATTGCTTGAACGGGAGTTCCAAGTACCTCAACATTGTATTTCTCAAGAATACCACTTTTGAATAATTCTACTCCGCAATTCAAAGCTGTTTGCCCCCCAAAAGCAAGTAAAATACCTTGAGGACGTTCCTTAGCTATTACTTTTTCAACAAAATAAGGAGTAACCGGCAAAAAATAGATCTTATCAGCAATCCCCTCGGATGTTTGCACAGTGGCAATATTGGGATTTATAAGAACAGTTTCTATTTCTTCTTCTTTAAGTGCTTTAAGTGCCTGAGATCCGGAATAATCAAATTCTCCTGCCTCACCGATTTTCAATGCTCCTGAACCGAGCAACAATACTTTCTTTATATTTTTTCTGTTCATAACAGCTTTATATTTTTATAATGTTGGCACTTAATATTAAAGTAATTTTATGAAATCATCGAATAGAAATTCCGTATCCTTAGGTCCGCTACTTGCTTCTGGATGGAATTGAGCTGAGAAGAATGGCTTTGATTTGTGGCGTATACCTTCATTTGTACCGTCATTCATATTGATGAATAATGGTTCCCAATCTTCTGGCAATGTTTTGCTATCTACGGCAAAACCATGATTTTGCGAGGTCACAAAACAGCGGTCAGTGCCGACTTCTCGCACTGGTTGATTGTGACTTCTGTGTCCATATTTAAGTTTATATGTAGTAGCTCCTGCAGCTTTAGAAAGCAACTGGTTTCCCATACATATACCACATATCGGTTTTCCTATCTCAATAGCTTTGCGAATATTTACTACGGTTTTATTTGCAAAATCAGGATTACCCGGTCCATTTGAAATAAACACGCCATCAAAATCCATAGATGTAAAATCATAATCCCACGGCACTCGCACCACTTTTACCCCCCTTCGGGTGAGACATCTGATAATGTTATGTTTCACACCGCAATCCACAAGTACTACAGTTTTCTCTCCATTACCATGTATTTCCACTGTTTTGCAACTTACTTTTTCAACGAGATTTTCTGCATTTGGATCGTAGAAGTCGATATCCTCCCCCTCCTCAATTGTAATCTTGCCGAGCATTGAGCCACTCTCTCTCAATTTCTTAGTAAGTGCCCTGGTGTCAATTCCGGATATCCCTACTATTTTTTCTTCCTGCAACCAGTCGCTAAGACTTTTTGCTGCCTGCCAATGGCTATGATCCCAAGAATAATCTTGACATACTATAGCTTCACAGTGAATTTTTTCACTCTCATAATATTCACTCACATTATCTTTTTGTCCATGTGAAGGAACACCATAATTGCCTAAAATGGGATAGGTGGTGACTAAGATTTGTCCGGAATAGGATGGATCTGTTAAACTCTCGGGATAACCCGTCATTGCAGTGTTAAATACTACTTCGCCCGCACAGGGCTTTTCGTAACCAAATGAGATACCTTGGTAGATTGTGCCGTCTTCCAGCGTAAGAATAGCCTTTCTTGTCTGTCGCATACGATAGAATGAAGTTTTTGAATGTTTGTGGTTTACAAGATTTCTATCGTGAAAACCATGCAAAGATAGTTATTTTCCTTGACTTCCCCACTGTAGTAATAAATTAAATTCGAGTACCTAATGGTTTTTAGATTGAAAAATATTAATTTTGCATCAAAACAATAAATATATGCTCGAAAAATTTAATTTTCAAGAATTTGCAAGTGCTTTCATTGTGCTTTTTGCTGTGATTGATATTATCGGTTCTATACCTATTATTATTAGTCTAAAGGAAAAAGGTAAAACTGTGGATGCAAAAAAAGCTACTATTATTTCATTTTCCATCATGCTCGCTTTCTTTTACGGTGGAGATTTAATGTTAAAACTTTTTCATGTTGATATCGGATCGTTTGCAATTGCAGGAGCATTAGTTATTTTTTTGATGGCACTCGAAATGATTTTAGATGTCGAAATATTTAAAAATCAAGGACCAATAAAATCATCTACCCTCGTGCCTCTTGTATTTCCTCTCGTAGCAGGTGCAGGTGCTTTTACCACCCTGTTGTCTCTTCGTGCGGAATATGCAAGCGTAAATATTGTGCTTGCTTTGACTCTGAATATGATATGGGTGTTTTTCGTCGTAAGCATGACCGGGCGCATAGAGAAATTTCTCGGTAAAGGTGGTATATATATCGTGCGCAAATTCTTTGGCATAATACTGCTTGCAATAGCTGTGAGACTCTTTACTGCTAATTTCAAATTACTTTTGGAATCCCTATAAACTCATACACATTATTATATTAAAAAACATACGCGCGAAGCTCATTTCGCGCGTATGTTTTTTATTTCAAAAAATCAAAGCCTTGTGTAATTAAATAATCACGCATCTTATATTGTAATGCCAGATGATAATACTCTAAAATGTGCGATCCCCAATCGTTATCAGATGTACCACCCTCTCCTCCTCGCGAACGATTATATCGTGTAATCTCATTATCATACTCTATCATCTCCTTTGTCATATCATCTTGTCGATAGCAATTAGAATGTACTACTAATGGAAGCGATTCTTTTGGCTTCAAATCAGGATTCTCCCGAGGAACACCTATTGCCAGTCCACAAACCACAAAAACTCCTTTGGGAAGTTTTAGGAGCTCAGCTATTTTAGATGGATCAGCAGTTCTTGTATATCCCACACAACAACTACCAAGTCCACAAGATTCAGCTGCAATTACAGCACTTTGCATTGCCATTGCCGCATCTATAAGCCCCACCATCACACCGTCTACTGTAAATTGGAAATGAGGCATTTCAATTCCTTTTGCTTTAGCAAGTAGACCTATTTTATTATAATCAGCACAAAACACTAAAAATCTATTACATGTTTTTATTTGTTTTTGATTGGTAATAGCATATAATTCATCCTTAATATTTTGATCATTTATATCTATTACTGAAAATTGCTGTCCATTATAACTTGTGGGAGTGTTCCTAATCGCCGTAAATATCGTATCCATCGATTCTTTTGAAATTTCTTCTCTTTCATATCTCCTGATACTACGTCTTTGTTCAAAAAGTTTCTTGATTGATTCCATAATTTATTATGATTTTGTTATTTGAATAACAATGAATGCATAAAGTAGGTTTATAACACAAACTTTATGCGTAACCCTTATTATTTTCTTCCAAATTTATCGTAATTTTGCAAATTATCAAAGAAATCAATACATTAAATAAATATATGGCACAAACTCCATTGTTACAACGCCTTGAAGGGATTGACGGACGTTTCGAGGAAATTGGTACACTTATCACGGATCCCGCGGTGATTGCCGACATGAAGCGATATGTAAAATTAACGAAAGAATATAAAGATCTTGAGCGTTTACTACAAGCTACAAATAAATATCGAAGAATGCTTAAGGACATCGACGATGCTCGCGAAGTACTTGAAAACGAATCTGACGAAGAGCTACGAGAGCTTGCCAAAGAGGATTTAGATTTAAATACAGCCGGCGTTCCAGTGATGGAAGAAGAGATAAAATTACTTCTTATACCTGAAGATCCAGAAGATGATCGCAATGCTATCATTGAGATACGTGGAGGAACGGGAGGCGACGAGGCAGCGATATTTGCAGGTGATCTTTTCAGAATGTATGTAAAATATTGCGAAACCAAAGGATGGTCGATGAATGTATCGAGTATGAGCGAAGGCTCATCCGGAGGATTTAAAGAGGTAATCTGCACAATTTCAGGAGAAAAAGTTTACGGAACTATGAAATATGAATCAGGCGTACACCGTGTCCAACGTGTCCCTGCTACTGAAACCCAAGGCCGTGTACACACTTCGGCAGCATCAGTTGCAGTCCTTCCTGAAGCAGAACCATTTGATGTAGAAATCAATGAAGGTGAAATAAAGTGGGATACATTCAGAAGCGGTGGCGCTGGAGGTCAGAATGTGAACAAAGTTGAATCTGGTGTCAGATTGCGCTATATGTGGAAGAATCCGAATACCGGTGAGGTGGAAGAAATCCTTATTGAATGTACAGAAACGCGCGATCAACCCAAAAATAAAGAACGCGCATTGACTCGCTTGCGTACATTCATCTACGATAAGGAACACCAGAAATATGTTGATGATATTGCTTCTCGACGCAAAACAATGGTATCAACCGGTGACAGATCAGCCAAAATACGTACTTATAACTATCCGCAAGGAAGAGTAACCGATCACCGCATCGGATATACAATGTATAATTTAGGCGCATTTGTCGATGGTGATATTCAAGACTGCATCGATCACTTGATCGTAGCCGAAAATGCCGAGAAATTGAAAGAAAGCGAATTATAACATAAGCCATACAATAATCAATATGAATAGACATCAACTGATAAATACGATAAAAAATAAGAAATCGTTCCTATGCGTGGGGTTAGATCCTGATATTGATAAAATGCCCGCTCACCTCAACGGTGACATATTAGAATTTAATAAACAAATAATTGATGCCACTGCTCAATATGCAGTGGCGTTCAAACCAAATCTTGCATTTTACGAAACTCACGGAGTGGAAGGATATAAAGCATTTGAAGATACTGTAGCTTATATAAAGGAGAAATATCCTGAGATCTTCATAATTGCCGATGCTAAGCGTGGAGATATTGGAAATACTTCTAAAATGTATGCACGTAGCTTCTTTGAACATATGGATATAGATGCTGTAACAGTAGCACCATATATGGGAGAAGATAGTGTAACACCATTTCTTGGGTATGACCATAAATGGGTAATAATATTAGGACTTACGTCCAATAAAGGATCTCAAGATTTTCAACTTATCGAAGATAAAACAGGAACACCATTATATGAAACAGTAATGCGAAAATCATCCGCTTGGGGTAATGACGGAAATCTAATGTATGTAGTAGGAGCTACACAAGGCAGAATGTTTGAAGAAATACGTCGTATTCTGCCCACTCACTTTCTGCTTGTTCCCGGTGTGGGAGCGCAAGGTGGGAGTTTGAGTGAAGTAGCAAAATATGGTATGACTGCAGATTGCGGTTTGCTTGTGAACTCGTCAAGAGGAATTATTCATGCAAACAATGGTGCCAAATTTGCTGAAATAGCAGCAGAAAAATCGGCAGAACTACAAAAAGAAATGGAACATTTGCTTCAAGCAAAGGGTATAATCTAAAATACTACTCTATTTTCAAATTCATTAATAATAAAAGAGTAACGAAATGGAAAATCTTTCTTACTTTTGTAACAAGAAACTTATAACATTCAATTCATAAATTTCAATAATATGCAAAACATTGATAAATTCAATTTCGATGGTAAAAAGGCGTTTGTTCGCGTAGACTTCAACGTGCCTTTAGATGAAAAATTCACTATTACCGACGACACTCGTATGGTTAAAGCATTGCCTACTATCAAAAAGATTCTTGCTGATGGTGGTGCCGTGATTGTAGGCTCTCATTTGGGTCGCCCTAAAAAAGGTGCGGATGACAAATTCTCGTTGAAACATATAGTTGCACATCTTCAAGAGCTATTGCCTAATGCCGTTGTTAAATTTGTTGATGATAGCCGTGGCGAAAAAGTTCAAAAAGCTGTTGCTGATTTAAAGCCGGGCGAAGTATTATTACTTGAAAATCTTCGTTTCTATGCTGCCGAAGAAGGAAAACCTCGCGGACTTGCCGAAGATGCTTCTGATGAAGAAAAAGCAGCAGCGAAGAAAGTAGTGAAGGAAGACCAAAAAGCATTCGCAAAAGAATTAGCTTCTCTTGCCGATGTATATGTAAACGACGCTTTTGGTACTGCTCACCGTGCACATGCTTCTACGGCTGTTATGGCAGATTATTTCGACACCGATCATAAAATGTTTGGTTACCTTATGCAAAACGAAGTTGATGCAGTGAAAAAGGTACTTGATGATATTCAACATCCTTTTACAGCAATCATGGGAGGAAGCAAAGTATCGTCTAAAATAGAGATTATTGAAAACCTTCTTTCAAAGGTTGATAATCTTATCATTGCAGGTGGTATGACCTATACATTCGTTAAAGCAATGGGTGGTAAAATCGGTCTTTCTATATGTGAAGATGACAAGCTCGACTTGGCTCTTGAGATAATGGAAAAAGCAAAGAAAAACAATGTTAAGTTATATCTTGCAGAGGATGCTAAACTTGGCGATGCATTCAGCAACGATTGCAACACAATGTTCTCTCAAGTAAATGAAATACCTGACGGATGGGAAGGAATGGACATCGGACCAAAAGCTGAAAAAGTATTTGCTGATGTTATCAAAGATTCTAAAACTATTCTCTGGAATGGACCTACTGGTGTATTTGAATTTGAAAACTTTACTCATGGTAGTCGTGCTGTTGGCGATGCTATTGTAGAAGCAACTAAGAATGGCGCATTCTCTCTTGTAGGTGGTGGCGACTCTGTAGCTTGCGTAAATAAATTTGGTATTGCCGATAAAGTATCTTATGTATCTACCGGAGGTGGTGCTCTTCTTGAGGCTATTGAAGGCAAAACACTTCCTGGAATAGCTGCCGTACAAGGTAAATAATTCAGATAATTCTTGATTCAATAGTATAAATTGAATCTATCATAAAAATAGGTTGGAACAATTGAAAATTATTGCTGTCCGATAAAACTAACAATGACATATAAATAGTTCCCGAAACTT
>CAZYEO010000072.1:0-11859 GCA_964646495.1 uncultured Muribaculaceae bacterium | reverse complement strand
CACTCAGGTAGTATTATTTATTTCATATATGCAATATTTGTACATATATTTTTAATTTTAAAATCTCCGAATTATTGTCCCATCTGTCTATACAAAACAAAAAAATTCATACTGAAGTCTCTTTGGTTAGTCTAAGATCGAAAACAATACAAAGTTATGGTTGGTTTAAGTATATAAACACATTAACTCCGTTAATAACAAAATTAGACCAAAATCAATATTTTGCTTATTATCTAAAAAAAAAGCGTTACCCCACTTACGCGGGATAACGCTCAATATTTATAAGTCTATTCTTGTATTATTGCTCTACAAGTTCAGTCTTTTCAGTGTCAGTCGTATTGAAAGCTCTATTGAAATCATCTTTACTACCCACTACCAATCTATCGTAATCACGAAGACCAGTACCGGCAGGAATCAAGTGACCACAGATCACATTTTCCTTCATTCCTTCCAATGTATCAACTTTGCCATTGATTGCAGCCTCGTTAAGAACCTTTGTTGTTTCCTGGAACGAAGCAGCCGACATGAAGCTCGAAGTTTGAAGTGCAGCACGTGTAATACCTTGCAATATCTGTTCGGAAGTCGCAGGAACAGCATCGCGCACTGTTATAGGTTTCATATCACGACGTTTAAGTGCAGAATTTTCGTCACGCAATTTACGAGCGGTAATTATTTGTCCCGGCTGTACATTTTGTGCATCTCCGGCATCAACAATTACTTTTTTACCCCAAATGCGATCATTTTCTTCCATGAAGTCGCGTTTGTCTACAATCTGTTGTTCAAGGAAACGTGTGTCGCCCGGATCAAGAATTGTAACCTTACGCATCATCTGGCGCACGATAACTTCAAAATGCTTATCGTTAATCTTCACACCTTGCAGACGATATACATCTTGTACTTCATTCACAATATAATCCTGAACCGCAGTTGGGCCTTTAATATTAAGAATGTCGGTAGGTGTTATTGCACCGTCAGAAAGAGGAGTACCTGCACGCACGTAATCATTCTCTTGTACAAGTATCTGTTTGGACAATGGAACGAGGTATTTCTTGATTTCTCCAAGTTTTGATACAACAGAGATTTCACGGTTACCACGTTTAATCTTTCCGAATGATACTTCACCATCAATTTCAGATACAATAGCCGGATTTGATGGGTTACGAGCTTCAAATAATTCAGTAACACGAGGAAGACCACCGGTGATATCACCTGCACTACCTACTGCACGAGGAATCTTAACGAATACCTCTCCAGGAATAAGATGTGCATTTTCATCGACCATTAAGTGAGCCCCTACGGGTAATGAATATGTTTTGATAAGTTGTCCGTTTTCATCAAATAATTGAGCTTCAGGAGCTTTTGTACGATCTTTTGATTCAATAATAATCTTCTCGCGCAAACCTGTAGATTCATCACTTTCTACACGGAAAGACATACCTTCAATCACATTCTCGAATTTAAGCTTACCAGAAACTTCTGATACGATAACAGCATTAAATGGGTCCCATTCGCAAATTACATCCCCTTTAGTTACTGTATCACCGCTCTTCTTGAATATTTTTGATCCGTATGGTATATTGGCATTTGTCAAAACCATTTTGGTTGTTGGCTCGATAATACGCATTTCAGCAAGACGTCCTACCACTACATCATGACCTTCTGCCTTAACCGAACGAAGTTCGTCGATTTCAAGGATACCGTCATATCGTGATACAACTGATGATACTGCTGCAATATTTGAAGCCACACCACCGACGTGGAAAGTACGAAGAGTAAGCTGTGTACCCGGCTCTCCAATTGATTGTGCTGCAATAACACCCACTGCTTCACCTTTCTGTACCATTCGGTTGTTAGAAAGATTACGTCCGTAGCATTTAGCACACACACCCTTTTTAGATTCGCAAGTGAGCACCGAGCGTATTTCTACCTGTTCGATCGGAGAATCATTGATGCGTTTTGCAGCATCTTCGTTGATTTCTTCACCGGAAGCTACTATTATTTCACTGGTTATAGGATCTATTACATCGTGTACTGATACACGACCCAAGATTCTTTCTCCAAGTGATGCTACTACATCTTCATTGTTTTTAACCTCAGTACATACCAATCCACGGAGAGTTCCACAGTCTTCTTCGTTGATGATAACATCGTGTGCCACATCTACAAGACGACGTGTAAGATATCCTGCATCGGCTGTTTTGAGTGCTGTATCGGCAAGACCTTTACGAGCACCGTGAGTAGAAATAAAGTACTCAAGTACCGAAAGTCCCTCTTTAAAGTTTGCCAAAATCGGGTTTTCAATAATTTGTCCACCTTCGGCACCACTCTTTTGAGGTTTTGCCATAAGACCACGCATACCAGAAAGCTGACGAATCTGGTCTTTAGATCCACGAGCACCCGAATCAAGCATCATATAAACAGAGTTGAAACCTTGATTATCCGATTTCAATTGCTTCATGAGCGTATCAGTGAGCTGTGAGTTTACGTGTGTCCAAATATCAATAATCTGGTTGTAACGCTCGTTGTTGGTAATGAATCCCATATTGTAGTTATTCATCACTTCTTCTACTTGCGCATAACCTTCGTTTACTAATGTTTCTTTCTCTACCGGCACAAGCACATCACCCAAGTTGAAAGACAAACCACCCTTGAATGCCATCTTGTAACCAAGATTCTTAATATCATCAAGGAACTGTGCTGATCTTGTTACACCACATACCTTAATTACTGTACCGATAATGTCGCGAAGTGATTTCTTTGAAAGAATTTCATTAACGTATCCTATTTCATCAGGAACAAATTGATTAACAAGTACACGACCTACAGATGTATTCTCTTTAAGTACTTGCACAATGTTTCCGTTTTCATCCAAATCATTCACAATCACCGAGATCGGAGCATGCAAAGATACTTTTCCTTCGTTATACGCTATCTCAGCTTCTTCCGGTCCATAGAATTTAAGACCTGATCCTTTGTCGCCAGGGCGTAATTTGGTGATATAATATAGACCTAATACCATATCCTGAGAAGGCACTGTGATAGGTGCACCGTTGGCAGGGTTAAGAATATTATGCGCACCAAGCATCAACATTTGAGCCTCGAGCACAGCTTCATTACCCAATGGGAGATGCACAGCCATCTGGTCGCCGTCGAAGTCGGCATTGAAGGCCGTACATGCGAGTGGGTGCAATTGAATAGCTTTACCCTCGATCATTTTTGGTTGGAAAGCTTGAATACCAAGACGGTGAAGTGTCGGAGCACGGTTAAGCAACACTGGATGTCCTTTCATTACATATTCAAGAATATCCCATACAACCGGTTCTTTGCGATCTACGATTTTTTTGGCACTTTTCACTGTCTTTACAATACCTCTTTCAATAAGTTTACGTATCACAAAAGGTTTGTAAAGCTCGGCAGCCATATATTTTGGAATACCACATTCGTGCATCTTCAATTCCGGACCTACAACGATTACCGAACGAGCAGAATAATCGACACGTTTACCAAGTAGATTCTGACGGAAACGTCCTTGTTTACCTTTCAAACTATCTGAAAGAGACTTCAACGGACGGTTGGCATCAGTTTTTACTGCACTTGATTTACGTGAATTATCGAGCAACGAATCTACAGCTTCTTGAAGCATACGTTTCTCATTACGGAGAATAACTTCAGGAGCTTTGATTTCTATAAGTCGTTTCAAACGATTGTTGCGAATAATAACGCGACGATACAAGTCATTGAGGTCACTTGTAGCAAAACGTCCACCATCAAGAGGCACTAACGGACGTAATTCTGGTGGAATCACCGGCACTGTCTTAAGAACCATCCATTCAGGATTATTTCTATTTTTGGATGCACGGAAAGATTCTACTACTTGTAGACGTTTTAGAGCCTCGGTCTTACGTTGTTGAGATCCATCCGTGTTTGCACGGTGACGCAATTCATAAGACAAGCTATCGAGATCCAAAGTAGAAAGTAGATCATAAATAGCATCTGCCCCCATCTTGGCAATGAACTTATTTGGATCGCTGTCGTCTAACATGGAATTTTCGTGAGGGATTTTATCCATAAGGTCAAGATATTCATCTTCCGATAGAAGATCAAATTTCTCAACACCCTCTACATTTCCTGGTTGAACCACAACATAACGCTCATAATATATAACAGAATCGAGTTTCTTTGATGGTAATCCCAATAAGTAACCAATCTTGTTGGGCAAAGAACGGAAATACCAAATGTGGGCTACTGGCACCACAAGTTGAATGTGCCCCATACGTTCACGGCGCACTTTCTTTTCGGTAACTTCAACTCCACAACGGTCGCACACGATACCTTTATAACGAATACGTTTGTATTTACCGCAATGACATTCGTAATCCTTTACAGGACCAAAAATACGTTCACAGAACAAACCGTCGCGTTCAGGTTTATATGTACGATAATTGATAGTTTCTGGTTTCAAAACTTCACCGCTCGACTGCTCGAGAATCTCATCAGGAGATGCCAAACCGATTGAAATCTTTGAAAAGTTACTCTTTATCTTGTTATCTTTTCTAAAAGCCATATTTTAATTCTTATAAAGAGTTATATGGATAATTGCCATGCGTAATCCGCCGGCAATTATCCACGATTTAATATTATTCTAAGTTGATGCTAAGTCCGAGACCACGCAATTCGTGCAGAAGCACATTGAGTGATTCCGGAATACCCGGAGTAGGCATTGGTTCGCCCTTGACAATTGCTTCATAAGCCTTACTACGACCTACAACATCATCACTCTTGATGGTAAGAATTTCTTGAAGTATGTGTGATGCACCGAATGCTTCGAGTGCCCAAACCTCCATTTCTCCGAAACGCTGTCCACCAAATTGAGCCTTACCTCCAAGAGGTTGTTGAGTAATCAATGAGTATGGTCCGATGCTACGTGCGTGCATCTTATCCTCTACCATGTGACCGAGTTTCAACATATATGTAACCCCTACAGTAGCAGGTTGGTCAAAGCGTTCACCCGTTCCTCCATCATATAGATAAGTCTTTCCATAACGTGGGATTCCGGCTTTATCGGTCCATTGGTTCATATCATCAAGACTCGCTCCATCGAAAATAGGAGTTGCGAATTTTTCGCCCAATTCACGACCTGCCCATCCAAGTACTGCCTCAAATATCTGTCCGAGGTTCATACGAGAAGGCACACCAAGCGGATTCAAAACTATGTCTACAGGGGTACCATCGGCTAAGAATGGCATATCTTCTTGACGAACGATACGCGATACAATACCTTTATTACCGTGACGACCTGCCATCTTATCACCCACACTGATTTTACGTTTTTTGGCGATATAGACCTTAGCCATCTGCATAATTCCTGAAGGTAATTCGTCACCTATAGAAATATCAAATTTTCTTCGACGAAGCTCAGAATCTATCTCTTTATATTTTCGTATATAGTTCACGATTGTGGCGCGAATCATATCATTACGCTTGGAATCTGTAGTCCACTTGCTAAGATTCAACGTATCATACTCGATATTCTTGAGAATACTTGATGAGAATTTTGTGCCTCTTGGAATTATTTCCGAGCCGATAAAATCCTTAACTCCTTGCGAAGTTTTTCCTTGTGTAAGAACGAGAAGTTTTTCTACAAGAGTATCTTTCAATTCACTTAATTTCTCCTCATATTCTTCGTCAAGTTTAGGAAGTAAAGCGTTAGTAGCCTTGCTCTTTTTCTTCTTAGCGGCACGAGAGAATAAATCTGTGTTGATAACAACCCCCTTCAACGATGGAGAAGCCTTAAGTGATGCATCTTTCACATCACCGGCTTTGTCGCCGAAGATAGCACGAAGAAGTTTTTCCTCAGGTGTAGGATCAGATTCACCTTTAGGTGTAATCTTACCAATAAGAATATCTCCCGGCACTACATGTGCACCAACACGGATAATACCACGTTCATCGAGGTCTTTTGTTGCATCTTCACTCACGTTTGGAATATCAGAAGTCAGTTCTTCCATACCTCTCTTGGTTTCACGAACCTCAAGGTTATATTCATCAACGTGAACAGATGTCAAGATGTCTTCACGCACAACACGTTCGTTGAGCACGATAGCATCCTCATAGTTGTATCCTTTCCATGGCATATATGCCACTTTTAGGTTACGTCCTAACGCAAGCTCACCATTTTCGGTAGAGTAACCCTCAGTGAGAATCACACCTTTTTCTACTCTTTGACCTACTTCGCAAATAGGACGAAGGTCAATAGTAGTACTCTGGTTTGTTTTGCGGAATTTAGGTATATTGTATTCTTTGACAGAATCTTCAAAACTTACAAATTCTTCATCTTCACTACGATCATAACGGATACGAATCACGCTTGCATCCACATATTCAATCACGCCAGGACCTTCAGCGGTAATCTGTGTGCGCGAATCGCGAATCAATTGTCCTTCTAACCCTGTACCAACGATAGGAGCCTCACTGCGCAATAATGGCACAGCCTGGCGCATCATGTTAGATCCCATCAACGCACGGTTGGCATCATCATGCTCAAGGAATGGAATAAGAGCTGCTGCAATCGAAGCAATCTGTGTAGGTGATACGTCCATAAGTTCAACCTCAGCTGGTGGAACAATTGGGAAATCAGCATCAAGACGTGATTTTACTTTTGTACGTATAAATGTACCATCGTCATTAAGTGGTGCATTACCCTGCCCAATCATTTTACCCTCTTCAACTTCTGCAGTGAGATAAACAATATTATCATTGTTCAAATCTACCTTAGAATCCTCAACCTTGCGATAAGGTGTTTCGATAAATCCGAGGTTATTTATTTTAGCGTATATACACAATGATGAGATAAGACCGATATTCGGACCTTCAGGGGTTTCAATCGGACACAAACGACCATAGTGTGTATAGTGAACGTCACGCACCTCAAATCCGGCACGTTCGCGAGAAAGACCACCAGGGCCTAATGCCGACATTCTACGCTTATGAGTCATTTCAGCCAATGGATTCGTTTGATCCATGAACTGCGACAAAGCATTTGTACCAAAGAATGTATTGATTACCGAAGAAATAGTCTTCGCATTGATCAAATCAATTGGAGTAAATACTTCATTGTCACGCACATTCATACGCTCACGAATAGTACGAGACATACGAGCCAATCCTACACCGAATTGATTGTAAAGTTGCTCTCCTACAGTACGCACACGACGGTTGCTCAAGTGGTCAATGTCGTCCACATCTGTTTTAGAGTTTATAAGCTCAATCAAATATTTGATAATTGCTATTATATCCTCTTTAGTGAGCACCTTCACATCCATAGAGGTAGTGAGTCCCAATTTTTTATTGATACGGAAACGCCCTACTTCGCCAAGATCATAGCGTTTTTCAGAGAAGAATAGATTAGTAATAACTTCTCTTGCACTCGCATCATCCGGTGGCTCAGCATTTCTGAGTTGGCGATAAATATAATGAATAGCCTCTTTTTCAGAGTTACTTGTATCTTTTTGAAGGGTATTGAAAATGATAGCATAATCATTTGTGTTCACATCTTCCTTGTGAAGAAGAATGTTGTTCACTCCCGACTCAAGAATATCATTTATATGCTCCTCTTCGATTACGGTCTCACGATCAATTACAACATCGTTACGCTCGATCGAAACAACCTCACCAGTATCTTCATCAACGAAATCTTCTACCCATGTTTTCAAAACGCGTGCTGCAAGTTTTCGTCCTACTGCTTTTTTGAGATTAGTCTTATTGACCTTCAATTCCTCTGCAAGACCAAATATTTCGATTATGTCTTTGTCACTTTCTAGTCCTATCGCACGCAATAAAGTTGTAACCGGAAGTTTCTTTTTCCGGTCGATATATGCATACATCACATTATTGATGTCAGTTGCAAACTCAATCCACGATCCGCGGAATGGGATTATACGAGCTGAATACAACTTTGTACCATTGGCATGGGTGCTCTGTCCGAAGAAGACACCGGGTGAACGGTGAAGCTGCGACACAACTACACGCTCTGCGCCATTGATAACAAAAGTGCCCTTCTCAGTCATATACGGAATCGGACCAAGATACACATCTTGGATAACCGTTGCAAAATCCTCGTGATCTGGATCGGTGCAATACAATTTGAGTTTAGCCTTCAAAGGCACACTATAAGTGAGCCCTCTTTCAAGACATTCTTCAATTGTATAACGTGGTGGATCGATATAATAATCAAGGAATTCCAATACAAAGTTGTTGCGAGTATCCGCAATAGGGAAATTCTCAGCAAAAACTTTATACAGTCCCTCGTTTTTTCTTTTTTCAGTTGGAGTATCTAACTGTAAGAAGTCTTGAAAAGACTTCAATTGCACCTCAAGAAAATCCGGATATGGAAGCGGATTCTTAATAGATGCGAAATTTACGCGTGATTTGTCTAATGAAACTGACATTGAAAATTATAATTAAGTGAACTCGAAATAAATTATAACACAAAAAGGTTAAGAATCAACGTGTATGAGGATTCTTAACCTAATTACCTGATAATCAGGCAATATTATTTAAGTTCAACTTCAGCTCCAGCTTCTTCTAATTGTTTCTTCAATCCTTCAGCATCTGCTTTAGCAAGACCTTCTTTAAGAACGCTAGGACATCCGTCTACTAAATCTTTAGCTTCTTTTAGACCTTGACCAGTCAATTCTTTTACTAATTTAACGATAGCAAGTTTGCTAGCACCAGCGCTCTTCAAAACTACATCGAAAGATGATTTTTCTTCTTCAACTGCACCAGCAGCAGCAGGACCAGCAGCAACTGCAACAGCTGCAGCAGCAGGTTCAATACCGTATTCGTCCTTCAAAATTTGAGCAAGTTCGTTTACTTCCTTTACTGAAAGGTTAACTAATTGTTCTGCAAAAGCTTTTAAATCTGCCATTTTTGTATGATTTAATTGTTTGATTTTTATTTTTAATTTTCTTTGTTTGATAAGGTTTCAAGGATACCATGAAGCTTGTTACCCGATGATTGCAATGCTGAGATAACGTTCTTAGCAGGTGATTGCAACAATCCGACAATTTCGCCGATGAGTTCATTCTTGCTCTTGATATTAGCCAATGTTTCAAGTTGATCAGCTCCGACATAAACGGATTCTTCAACAAACGCAGCTTTCAATGCAGGGAATTTATCATCTTTTCCACGTACCGACTTGATAAGTTTCGCAGGAGCATTACCAACGTTGCTTAACATCAACGAGGTAGAACCTTTAAGCGAAGGATATAGACCAGAATAATCAACATCGCACGATTCCATAGCCTTTTTAAGCAAAGTATTCTTTACTACCAATAGCTTGATATCTGCTTTTACGCAAGCACGACGCAAATTACTTGTCTTTTCAGCATTAAGACCTGTGGTCTCAGTAAGGTATAGACAGCTATACTCTTTAAGAGTGCTAGCTATTTGTTCTATAATGATTGATTTATCTTCCTTTCTCATTTTCTTCTAATCTTAAAGTTATTCATCGATTGATTTAGTCTCGATTTTAACACCGGGACTCATAGTACTTGAAAGATAAATGCTCTTTAGGTACGTGCCTTTAGCAGTAGCAGGTTTCAATTTGATCAAAGCGTTAACAAATTCTTTTGCATTGTCTTTGATTTGATCAACAGTGAAAGATACTTTCCCGATTGAAGCATGTACTATTCCATTTTTATCAACTTTGAAGTCGATTTTACCTTGCTTTACTTCTTTTACAGCTTTAGCTACATCTGGGGTAACTGTACCGCTCTTTGGGTTAGGCATCAAGCCACGAGGACCTAATACACGACCGAGAGCACCAAGCTTACCCATGATAGCTGGTTGAGTGATGATTACATCTATATCTGTCCAACCTCCTTTGATCTTTTCGATATATTCGTCAAGACCTACATATTCAGCACCGGCTTCTTTAGCAGCTGCTTCAGCATCAGCGCTACAAAGCACCAATACACGCACTTGCTTACCAGTTCCGTGAGGAAGAGACACAACACCTCTAACCATTTGATTTGCCTTACGAGGATCTACACCAAGACGTACGTCAATATCTAATGAAGCATCAAATTTAGTATAAGTTATTTCTTTTACTACCGCTGCTGCTTCCTTAAGAGTGTAAGTTTTCCCAGCTTCAATCTTCTCTAAAGCTAACTTTTGATTTTTTGTCAGTTTACTCATTTCAATTGAAGTTTTAATTATTTTCAGGGAACGAACCCTTTACAGTGATACCCATACTTCTCGCTGTTCCGGCAACCATCTTCATAGCCGAGTCTAAAGTAAAACAGTTCAAATCAGGCATTTTGTCTTCTGCAATTGTTTTTACCTGCTCCCAAGTAATTTCTGCAATTTTCTTACGATTTGGCTCAGCCGAACCACTCTTTTGCTTGCTAGCTTCGAGTAGTTGAATAGCCACCGGAGGAGTTTTAACGATAAAGTCGAAACTCTTGTCGGCAAAGTAAGTAATAACAACAGGCAATACTTTGCCTGCCTTGTCTTGAGTGCGGGCATTGAATTGCTTGCAAAACTCCATGATGTTAATACCCTTAGAACCTAAAGCAGGTCCTACTGGTGGTGAAGGATTTGCTGCTCCACCTTTAATCTGCAATTTGATCTGTCCAGCAATTTCTTTAGCCATTTTTTTATTGTTTTGATATGTTTAAATACCCGGGGTTTTCAGTGCGCAACCACTTAGATTACTCCCGTTCTACTTGCGAATTTTCCAACTCAAGAGGAGTTTTTCTTCCAAAAATCTTAACCATCACTTTTAGCTTACGCTTTTCACGATTCACCTCTTCGATGATACCTGTGAAACCGTTAAACGGACCATAGTTCACCTTCACCGATTCACCCACGATAAAATCGTTTGCTACATCGTCTTCAGATTCCTGTTGTTCGTCTGCCGCTCCCAACATTCTCAATACCTCGGATGCACGCAAAGGTTCAGGCTTACTGCCTCTTCCCTTACCACCCAAGAAATCAATTACGTTGGTCGTATTGCGCAATTCGTGAATTACTTCACCTTGCAGATCACATTCTACAAATACATAACCGGAATAAAGATTCTTTTCTTTCAAGACTCTTTTTCCGTTGCGTGTAGTGTAAATCTTCTCGGTAGGTATCAAAACTTGGGAAACATACTTACCAAGATCGGTATTTTTAATCGCTGCATCAAGCAACTCTTTAACCTTACCCTCTTTTCCCGATATGGCACGCAATACGTACCATTCTTTTTTTCCTTCAGCCATTGAAATCTACTTTGATTAAGTGTTGATAAAGCAATATTTACAAGCCGTAAATAAAGCGCATTAAGTGGTCGATAACTTGATCCATAGCAAGTATTATGAGTGAGATTATAATGGAAGCAACCATAACCACAACACTGCTGTTGATCAACTGACTCTTAGTTGGCCAAGAAACCTTATAAACGAGTTCGTTATAAGATTCCTCAATATCCGTAATTAGTTTTAATTTTTTCATTTGCGTTTAAATCGTTGCACGGGAAGAGAGGCTCGAACTCCCGACACCTGGTTTTGGAGACCAGTGCTCTACCGACTGAGCTATTCCCGTATGTGTAATCGGTCGCCGTTTTCGCAACGACCGATTTTATTGTTATTCCTTAGCGGAGATCCGATTAAAGGATTTCTGTAATCTGACCAGAACCTACTGTACGTCCACCTTCACGGATAGCAAAACGAAGACCGAGGTCACATGCTACAGGAGTGATAAGTTCAACGTTGATTGTTACGTGGTCACCAGGCATTACCATTTCAACTCCTTCAGGTAGTGTAATTTCACCTGTTACGTCCAATGTACGGATGTAGAACTGAGGACGGTATTTGT
>CAZYEO010000071.1:0-11872 GCA_964646495.1 uncultured Muribaculaceae bacterium | reverse complement strand
ATGATTTTGTAGAAGATATATTTTATAATATACATTTGTAGAATTTTGTAGGACAATGTTTAATCTATTAAATAATATAAAATGTTATTAATCAACAATGTAGAATATGTAGAATGTGTAGAATGATATTTCTCCTGAAAAATAATATTGTACACACATATAAAAAAGCAGCCATATTACTATGACTGCTTATCATAAATTCATCATTTTATCAAAAAGTGAATTTTACTTATTTACAGACTCAACTTCATCTGCGGGTCTTGTTTGGCTTCCTCTTCGATGTCTGCAAATTTATTAAATTCAACCTTTTGGACTTCAAGATTAATGTTAAATGTTTTAGTGAGCGCTTCGTAGTCAAAACACATTGCTGTATCAACAGTTGTAGCATTGACTATAGTGTTTCTTCCATTCTCACGATTCACTTCAGTAACTTCATAGCCTCGTTGGATATTTTTAAATCTGACTGAATTTTTCCTTCCGATATACTCATGACTGTTCTCCAGGTAATAGTTCAATGAACCTTCTGGGAGAATAGTATCTCCAACTTGTTTTCCGAATTTTTTATAAAGCATAAAAATCCTATTTTTCCGAATCAATAAAATAGGTTTAGCTGTTTGAAAAATAATTTTATCTTTTAAGGTATTACACTTAAATTCTTTAACGTAATCGATCCTATAATCAGCCTCATTCCATATCTCCCCATCCTGCTGAAGGAAAGAAACGACATTCCAAAAATTGGCAAGTTCATTATTAGTTTTGCATTCGGAATTTTGTCTGATTATCCCTTCTACACTAATTTTAAAAATTTCCTTGTAGTCAAATGGTATTTCAAGTACTCCTATAAGTGTTCTAAATGCAGCCAATGGTATCACCCAATTTCTCAGAATTCTATCTTCAATAGAATCTCTTTTCATCGCTTCTTGGAGGTCGGTAAGGCATGACGTATAATTGCTGTAAAATTCACTTTCCATTTTCGCTCGATGCCTTAAAATCTGTAATGCGATATGTGAACATCCTCTTTTCCTTATTTCAAGAAGTTGATTGAATTTTCTCTTGGCATCATCAGTAAATTCAGATTTGTTGAAGGTTAGGAACACCAGTCGAGAAAATAATGCAATATCAGCTGTAGCCATTTCTTGTCCGCTTAGAATTACGCCACAATCAACCGAGGTAATTTCTCTTTTTTTATCGCGGTCCATGTTCATGCGGCTTCTCCCTGCT
Organism: uncultured Muribaculaceae bacterium; assembly: GCA_964646495.1. Classification (GTDB taxonomy): domain Bacteria; phylum Bacteroidota; class Bacteroidia; order Bacteroidales; family Muribaculaceae; genus HGM05232. Next base: position 10,651 of record CAZYEO010000071.1, on the reverse strand, counting down.
CCATCCCAAAGCCCTTTAAGAAATTCACGTTTGTCGATGTCAATGCTGTTCTTGAATTCGTCAATATGCACGATTGCGTTAGCACATTGAGCTACAAGATCAGCCATTGCTGCTATAGTCGAATTCTGTATATTTGGCGGTGTATTTTCTATAATGAAAAAACTCATTAACGAGTGGCCTAATTCTGATTTTCCTGAACCCTTTGGACCAAACAGATTAAGGATAGGAAATGATTTCGTATATCCAGTAATAATATCTCTAAATAATGTTGCTAACAAAAAACATATTCCAACTTTGGCGTTATCACCGAAAACATCTATAAGCATTTCACAATATTTATCGAAAGTGATTCCGTTGTAATTAAGATGAACGAATTTACGTTCAAACTGGAATAGTTTTACATCATCCCGGTAAATCTTACTACTTGCCGGCAAATAAAAATTACCTTTATTTTCGAGCCTTACAATCCCATATTCATCAACCGGATGCCATTCTGTGGTATAAATCCCATTTCCGTAAGCATAGAAATGTTTACGATTCCACCCAAGTTGTGTAACTTCTGTCGCGGTTTCCGTCTGTTCATATAGGTACATTTTGAGTCTTGTTAGATTGTCCTCTTTAGTCAGCCATATATAATTGCCCAGTCCTTCAACTTTCTGCTTGAATTTAGAAAGAGAAACAAGATCTTCCTGTTTCATTTCTATAATTTCTTCTTGATTATTAATATTCTTAATCTTATATAGTCTTTTAGGTAAAAGAGCATCCTTGATATGAAACATCGGAGTCATAATGAAATTACTCCACTGTGTTTCGTTTCCTTCTTTGTTCAGAGAAAAATAACAATTATTCTCCTCGTAGAAGTGATATTTAGAATATAAATCTTTATTAAGGGTCTTACCTTGCGCCTGCTGCTTAACCTCCTTATTTTTCTTTTTCGCGGCGTCTATCGCAATTTTCCATAGGGATTTATTTTTATATTGAGCTTGAAGTTTTTGCAGATACATCGATTCTTTTACTTCATCTTTAATATCGGCTATTAAAGATGCAACTTCTGCAACTCCTTTGCTTAGATCCTCTGTTGTATTTTTATTTGCAAATATTTTTTTAGCATACCAAATAATAAAATCTTCTTCCACCAAATCATCTAATATATATTTTGATTTGATATAACTATCTGGATCCTCTTTTTTTTTCTCGGAAGGTATTTCCTTCACGGAAACTGAAAAGCCTGCTCGCATTGCGGTAATTCCATTTTTGCAGACAGCTTTTACCCCGGCGCCAAAAAATTCGCCATTCCTCGGCACATCGGCATCGGGAATGAAACACAATTTCGTCACAAATTTCTTAAGCTGATCAAATTGAGCTTTTGTCCACGCAGATCCAAGTGAAGCCAATGTGTTGGTTACATCGATGCTATGTAATCTTAACACATCTGGAGCACCTTCAACAAGATAAAATTTATCCTCTTTAACGCCTTGACGTATAGCGCTATCAATCCCAAAGATAGAGTTTTCCTTATTATATATGATGCTTGCGCAACTATTAAGATATTTGGCCGTTTCTTTATCGTCCGAAATATCTCTTGCAGTAAAACCTATAATTCTTCTAAACCGATCTCTAATTGGTATCGTTATTCGATTCCTAAAAAAATCGAATATCTTATTAGATTTTTCCGATTTTTTTAGGAGTCCCATTTCAATCATAAGATCAATAGATAGCCCCTCTTTAAGTGCATAGGAATATAAGTTGTCCCATTTAGAAGGTGCATACCCTAAGCCTATTTCACTTATGAATTTAGAGTTCCATCTTTTCTCTGCATACATACGAGCTAAAGTAGATTCCGGGACAATTGCTTTTAAATTGTTTATATAAAAATCATTAACCTTTTCATTAATAGCGAACATCGATTCCCGCTTGAAATTATTTTTTTCTTGTTCCGCGGTTAATGGTTCGCGATTGTCTTCAATTTTAATTCCATATTTATATGCCAATTTCTTAACCGCTTCTGGAAATGAAATATTATCCTGCTTCATGACAAATCGAATTGCATTACCTCCTTCATTGCATGACCCGTAGCAAAAGAATGTACCTTTTCTTTGGTTCACAATGAATGAAGGCGTTTTTTCGTTGTGGAAAGGACAGCAACATTCATAATTTGAGCCCTTGCGTTTAAGCTCGATATAATCGCTTATTACATCTACTATATCCGCTCGCGCAAGAACTTCTTCTATTTGTCTCTCCTCTATCATAATTCGCCCAATTTAATATCATATTCTCTAAGGCGTTTATTGCGTGTACCTGAAATGCACCGACCTTGACTATCCCATTTAACCCGTTTTTTTACATTTTTAATGGATGTCATACCTTGCCATTTCCCTTGCAATGTAATCGTGATATAACCTACGGCATTAGTTACAACATTAATGTCTCGAGTCGTGTCTTTTTCGAATCTAATCGCTTCAATTTCAGCTCCTAACGGTAACTGCTTTTCCCACGCAGATACGGGATATTTTACTTCAATCATTTCAAATTATTTTTAATTAAATTTATCTTATTAAAACAAGCTCATTTGGCTTGTTCTATATATCTCTATTCGTATCGATGCAATGGCAGCATTAGATAGCAGATTGTTGGTGCATAACAGATGTCCGAGAGCCCATAATTTAGCGTCTTTGCGGCTGCCGAATTGCCCCCATTTTCTGCCAGGACAGAAGCTTTTGTATTCGACTGGCGTTTTAACGCTGATGCCAATTACATGGTAATCATCTTGTGTTGCGTGATAGAGCTGGACCGTCTCGTCAACAACGCTAATTATCGTTTCCACCTCATAGTCTATAACGACCGGGTAATTATACCAAGGCTCCGGCAGTAACCCTTGTGTTTGTATTCTTAAATACTCAAATGGATTTATCATTAAATTTGGTAATTATTTGGTTGGTATGTTTCAATTTTAATCGTCTCATGATGTTATCTCGATGTCGATTAACGGTAAAAATTGAAATTTGGAGTTCATCTGCAATCTCTTGACGCGACATGCCCTGTGCAATCAAAGTAGCAACTTCATTTTCTCTTGTTGTTAATTTGTTTTGTAACTTTGGAGAACATATAATTCCTTCAAATTTACATTCTCCTCTAAGAGGGCATTTGACTTGCTCAAAGATGAAATCACCTGTTATTCCAATGTCATAATTGAGAGAATCATATTCGCCAAAATTGCATCTAATGAAACGATGGACGATTCTAAATTGAAAAAAATCTTTATTTCTTTCACTCTTAGAATATATTTCAGAAAGAGCTGCAAATGCTCCTGGATATAACTCACTTATAGTTATAATCATATCGCTAATTATATCTTTTGAATCTTCTGTAATCACAAACATCGCACTGTCAAAAGGTTTACAGCAGATTTCTCCATTTGGCGAGTTATAAAATTCAATTTTCTCTAACATTTTCTTTTTGTTTGATAAGATTTACAATTGCTTTAGTTTCAATCTCTTTAAATTTTTTTGTCCTAAATTTATTATAGAAGGTTGAATATGCCCACCCAGTTAAGTTTATTACCTCATTTCTAAACGTAACTTTCTCATTCTCTGATAGATTTTTGTAATAGTCAATTATAATCATATCGCTAATATATTTGTTATTTGTTTGTGTAGTCTATTTTTTAGACTTAAATTTATACTGCAAATGTAATATATATTCGAGATACCTAATATATATTTGAGGTAATTATTAGTTAATAAACATTAATAAACAAGGCGTATATGTATAATGGCAATAAAATCAATCTGTTACTTAAAGCAGGAAATCTAAAGGCACAAGATTTATTAGAGGCTATAGGGATAAAAGGCTCTAACGGTTCGATAGCTCAGCTCGTTAATGGGAACCCAACTGCTAAACGTATAGAAGCGATCGCAGATTTCTTTCAAGTTCCTATTGATGCTTTTTTTGAACGAAAAAAAACTGTTCAGAATTACACTTTTTCTGAAAATTCAGTCAATGCGAGTAATCCTGATATTGAATTGTTAAATCTGTTGCTTTTAGAAAAAGATAAAAGAATAGAATTACTCGAACGTATGAATTCGCTATTAATCACAGAGATAGAAAGAAATACAAACGGACAAAATTCGGACAGTTAAACGCCATTTTATAATATTTCCCCAATTGCAAAGTGTTAATTATTAGAAGTTTGGCTCAACAGATTCAACGTAATATAGTCTGGTTCCCGCCACCAATAAGAGGATAACATACTAAAAAGTAAGTTATCCTCTTTCTTTTATCCTAATTTCGAGGCAATCGAAAAATGCTTCAATCAAAAAAATCAGTGGATTTAAAAAGTTAAACACAAAGGTTACATAGTCAGAATCCTAAGTTATGAGAAATATGGACTGATCATCTTTTGGGCGATTGTTCATTTCTACATATATACTTAACACGACATTACCCAAAACTGCTAATGCACAATTTTGGGTAACCTTCTAAATTTTATGGAATATTTTTTTGCGCGCTACAACGATTTATTATAATCTTCCAACACTCCATAGAAAGCCGAAATATTCTCCAATGGAGTTCCGGGAGGGGTGTCGCATCCGGTTGATAATACATAATTTTTATACTCTGACGTTTTTTCCAAAATAGATTTTGTGGCTTCAGCCACATTTTCGGCAGTAGCTTGACGCATCACAGATACAGGGTCAAGATTTCCCATTACAAGAATATCCGACGGAACATCTTTCAACGCTTCCAATATATTTATTTTATTCCCGAAGTGCAATGCATTAGCCCCGGATTGTATCATAGAATTAGTACAATGACCGCTATTACCGCAATTATGAAGCACCACCATGAAATTTTCATCTTGCACAGCCTCTACTATTCTACGCACAAACACAGTGGAATACGTCATAGCATCATCATCCGACAGCAGTCCTGCTGCAGGCTCAGCAATAACCAATCCATTAGCTCCGGTATCTTTCAATGCCTTTGCATATGATACGATAAAGTCTGTACATTTATCCAACAACATTGTTGCCATCTCAGGATTTATATATATTGACATCATCATTTCAGTCATATCAAATAGTCTTCCTGCCAATGAAAAAGGACCGATACAACCACTGAATAAGGGCTTATCAACAATTTTTTGTGCTGCGATTTTATTTGCTTTTATATATTCCGGCACACGGGCTGCATCCAAAGAAGGGACAACCAAGTTCATTATATCTGCATCACTCTGCAACAAGCGATCTACAACACTGGGAACCTCATGATCAGGAAATACGAGTTTAGCACCAAATGCTTCGGCCTCAACCGTCAAATCCATTATCACAGTTGCGGCAGCCGACGGATATTCACTGCTTAAAGCGATAATGGCATTTGCATGAGTTTCGCCATCGGTAACTGCACCTAAAACTGTATTTTCTATCATATCAATACCGGGATGAGTCATAATAGGTACAGCAACTACTTGATTGCTGTTAAGTATTGAAGCAGCCCAATCATTCATATTAATATTCATTTCTCGTAAAATTAATTGTTTATATTTTTCTTTCGATTATAGCATGTAACCATTTCACATATTGCACAACCATATACCTTGGTATTCACATCATCCCCTATCCCAATAATTCCACTTATTGATTTTATAGGATACATAAGACTACTATCATTTAAGGTAATTCCACATTCATTATCAGGCATTAGAGAAAATAACTCTTGCTGTGCCGAAACGTGCCATCCGCAATATCCCGGACTAAAGCGATTGCTATGCTTTATCGTTTTTATATCCTCTTCAAGCATCTTTTCCATATAATCACCAGCACATTCGGCAATCGTACTCCCGATGCAATCAAGAATAAACTGTTTCAAAGCATCCTTTTCCTCAACTACCTCTTCGATCCATTGCTGAAATTCGATACCCGCTGTGGCAGAAAATACCACAAATTTCAATGCAGGATACATAAGGCGCGATATAGTTTTCCCCGTATTAAAAACAGTATCTTTGATTTTTATTTGAGTTTTTTCGGATAAAACTTCGCCATCATATATCGTATAAAAACACCTCGCTTTTACCCTATGTGATGCTTCTTCAAGCAATCCACGTGTTATCTCTATGGTCAAGGAATCCGGGATATTTTTCTTATATCCCATCTCCCTATACACCATATTTTCGGTAATTGCTAAATCATTGAATTTTATCGCTATATTCATGTATATACACTAAGCTACAAGCGTTCTTGCCAATATCACAGCTGCATTTGCATTGTCGCTATATCCATCAGCACCGATTTGCATTGCAAAATCATGACTCAATGGTGCTCCACCAACCATCACTTTTACATCATTTCTTATACCGGCAGTTTCCAATGCATCAATAACATCTTTCATATATACCATGGTAGTAGTGAGAAGAGCCGACATACACAATATATTTGCTTTATGTTCTTTTATTGCCTCTACAAACTTCTCGCTGGGCACATCCACACCCAGGTTGATCACCTCAAATCCACAACCTTCAAACATAGATGCCACAAGATTTTTGCCAATATCATGGAGATCACCCTTTACTGTTCCTATTATTATTTTACCGGCTGTAGCCGAATTGCCAGCACTCAATAATGGCTTTAATATATCCAACGAACCTTTCATAGCACGTGCGCTCATTAGCAGATTAGGAACGTATGCAGTGCCGGCTTCAAAACGTGCACCGATCTCCTCCATTGCCTTCACCATATAATCATTAATAAGCACCTGAGGCTCCACTTTGTCACTTAGAGCTTCATTAGTTGTGTCTATTGCAAGCTGTAGATTTCCGCCAAGAATGGCATCAAAAAGATTTTTTAATTCTGTCATGATTTATAATAATGTTAATTGATTATTTTATAAATTTCACCATTTAGGTTTACTATATATACTCCGTGAGCAAGGGCTATCTCAAAATTATCAGATATTGATTGTTGTTGAAAAACAATTCGACCATCCAACGAATACACCTTTACCGGAAAACCGTCTGCCCCATTTATCTTGATCACTCCGGCTGATGAATATACCTTAAATTGATTTAATGCAACATTTTCAACCCCACTAATTGGATTATTATTCAGCACAAAATTATCATAATATGAATCATCATATAGCCCTAAATTATTTATACGGTAATCCACATTAGGATAAACAGCAATATTTTCGATTTTCGCCCCAACATAATGCGACAAATCCACGCCAAAAGTTGTCCACAGCCTACGATCCGAAACATCAAAAGTATATACCAATTTTTCAGACGAAAGGGTTATCTCTATTGCGCATCTTGTCAATATAGTATTTCTATAAGATTGAAAGAAAAGATGTTTGGCATCATCAGTAATTAAAACATTAGGATATGTATTTAAATATATTTTCGCATCATCAACACCTTCATTTGTATTAGTTGAATACATTGTCACTTTAAAGCATCTTTGGCTGTCATTGTCTGTTTGCGACTTAGGATTTCCCACTATTTCATATTTAACGACATCAGAATTTGATGATAAAGCTATATCTGATGATAAATTTTCAAAACCCACATTTAATTTTCTTGCAATTGATTTATCAATATTAGAAAATTCTATCGGCTTAATCGATATAGCATCAGATGCACTTGCATCAAGTCTTATATTATCAATCGACAAATACGTATTTGTATTTGTCGATTTGTTAAAATTTCGGTCTGGGAAACATGCTATATACTCTATATTCTTACCTACAAAGGCTGATAAATCAAATCCTTGCTCCTGCCACACCCTACTCTGAGTCTCAAAAGTATATCCTTGAATAACATCAACACCACTTATTTTTAGCGCAACAGATGAAGTTGTCGTCCCATTCCTATATGTTTGAAATTTTAAGAAATGTTTTTCTTTTGTTATCATCACAGGGTTATCTGGGACTATAATTCCATGTGCATCATCTATGTTTTCAATCACCGATTCCGATTTATCAATTGATATTTGGCACACTTTTTCACTCAAATTAGGTTCTCGTTTGCGAGGATTAGTTATTACACTTGCTGTGGCTCCGTATTTAATTTGATTATGAAGTGAATAGTTTTGATTCCCCTCAAAAATAATATTCAAATCCGATACTGCTTCTTTTTGATTTTCAGACAGAGGAGATAAAGATGTAACAAACACACATGACTCCAATGGAATTTCAATGCTTACACCATCTTGCAACATATTATTTACAGCTATCGTTTTGTAAGGCAATGTCAAATCGATTCCGTTACCACAACTATTACGATTGAATTCGTATATATAAAATGTCTTATTTGTTGCAGGAACCTTTAACGTTATTTTTTGCGACTTACTATTGGCATCATTTCTACGATTAACGATAGCAAACGAATAGTCATCAACTCCAATTCTTGCTCCAACAATTCTCACATCTTTTCTACCGTCAGCAAGCTCACTCATTTTAAGCATTTTTGCCCCTCGAGGAATATATCTGCACATTAATTGCCATGTATAATACCACGGACGAAGAGACATCCCACCATAAGTACCCGCATTATTCCACATACCGGCATTTTTGTTTTGATCAAACCCATCAAGCCCCCACGCTAAACCACTCGACATTCCAGAACGCGCAAGTTGAATTCCATAATCCATAAATCCAACGGCATACTCATAAGTATCTATTCTACAATGCGCCGGTGCAGTAGCAACTGGCCAATCTATAAATGGAACACCAATAGGAGCTATTTCAGACACATGAACAGGTTTATTGGCTACATCATATTTGCGTATATTCTTAATATTATTTTCAAATGTAGGCTCGATGGTTCTGTTGTATAAGGCATTATATGTATCATCGGGAGTATCGTTAAGGTAATTATGGAAATCATAACCCGACAGCTCATTTCTGTTTTCCTGTGCCGGTTTCCATATCCAATCTCCCCAAGAGTCGGCTCCGAGAATAATATTTTGCGGTAATCCTCTTTTGCCCAATTCTGCATATAATTTTACACACATCCTTTTCCATAAGTCATAGCTACTCATACATCCTAACGGTTCATTGGTGGGAGCATAACATGTGATGATATTTCCATAACCTTTAACCTTAATAAGATATTCTATTAAATCACCTTGAAGACGGGCAAAATCATCGCTCGCATAAAATTCATCCTCCATAAATCCCGTAAATGCAGCATGCCACAATCCGCTCATTACTTTTATATCATGTTCCTTATATAGATCCATGATTTTATAAAAGGCTTGCATAAATTTACTATCCCAATTATATGTCCCTACTGGTAATTCATTGCCTGCATCATCGGCATTAAACCAAGATCTCATAAGTGGTAATCGCACTAAAGATGGACGAATTGCTAAAATACGCTCTTGGGTAGTTGCCCATAATTCATCATCCCATGGACGGAAAGTCACGCCATCATTTTGACGGGCAAATCCCCATTGATTATATCCGAATCCTTCCCACGGAGTATCAAGTTCTTTCTCAATAGTAGAAATTGTAACTTGTGAAAATCCGGATATGCTACTTATTATTAATATCGCAATTAAAAATATTTTTTTCATGTCTATTTTTTTTCATTGTATCTAATTGTTTTCACGGCATCTATCATTCCTTTGAAGGCATCCACAGACACATATTCAGGTATTGAATTACCCGATCCCAATCCATACCCCTTTGTAGTATTGCGGAATCTGGTTCCATCTTCAAGTACCTTATCGTATGTAGTCTGATAATCATTCAACGACAATATATTTACATCAAATCCGCCAAACAACCCGATTCTATCGTTATAACGACTAATCCATTCATCAAATGGCGCAATTTGATCCTCGTTGCTATGTTTAGCATCAATTCCTAAATTCAAAATATCGGGCATTACCTCAAATATTTTTCCACAACTATGAAGCAAGAATTTCTTATTACCAGAATGTACAATATCTATGATACGCTGATATTGTGGAAGGATAAACTGACGTATAGTGTCAGGCTCAAGCATAGTCGAAGTGCGATGCCCAAGATCATCACCCATCCTGAAAAATACAAAAATATCACTATATTCACGCACCATACGACTCCATAGCGTTACATACAAATCTCCAATTTTTTGAAACAGATCCCTAAAAAGGTCAGGGTCTATATATTGCATCATGCAAAGGCTCTCATATCCTACCAAATCTTGAGCAGATTCAAACACACCATATCCACATCCTCCATATGCTTTCATCCCATCGGGCAGTGTAGCACGTATGGCATCAAGCTTCGGCTTATGCTCATTCCAAAATATAGTGGGAATCTCATCAAATGGGTAACGCTCAAAATCTTCTCGCGTTTGAATTGGACCAAGTCGCCCCCCCATAATGGCTCCGTGGTCAGGAAAAACCTCACATATCGGAGCTTCAAAATCAAACGCATCATAAGTATTGTTTTTCCAGAATTTTATTACATGCGTAAAGTATTCTTTCGGATCTGAATTTATCGCATCGGCAAATCGTGTATTTGTTGCTTTCTCAATAAATGCAGCATCAATATGATGTTCATATACCGGCAAATAGATTGGTTTTCTATTATATAGCACCTCTAATAGATTATTAGCATTGGGTTGAAATTGTTCCATGATGTTATTTAATTTTATAATACAAAG
>CAZYEO010000070.1:0-11941 GCA_964646495.1 uncultured Muribaculaceae bacterium | reverse complement strand
ACATTCAAATACCGATGATAGATAACCATGTTCATCGGTAGTGCATATTCCTCTTGCTACAGTTCCGCTCTTAGAAAGAGTATTACCGACTCTGAATCCTACCATACAATAATCTCCTACTGTAGTTTTATCGGTTAACTCACGCGCAATTACTTCATAGCTGTTTCTTCCATAAAAATCATCGGCATTTATTATTGCAAATGGTTCTTTAATAACATCTTTCGCCATAAGCAGTGCGTGATTAGTACCCCATGGTTTTGTCCTATCTACCGGCACAGAATATCCTGAAGGCAATTTATCTATTGATTGAAACACTACCTCTACAGGGATATGATTCTCATATTTCGATAATATTTTCGATCTGAATTCTGTCTCAAAATCTTTGCGTATCACAAATACGACTTTACCAAATCCACTCTTTATGGCATCATATATAGAATAGTCCATAATAGTTTCTCCATTTGGACCCAATCCATCAAGCTGTTTCAGTCCTCCATATCTGCTACCCATTCCGGCAGCCAATACACACAATGTTGGTTTCATTATTTTATTTTAAAACTAAATTTAATACTCTGTTTATACTCTTCACCGGGACGCAATAACTGCGAGGGAAATTGTGGCTTGTTAGGAGCATCTGGCATTCCTTGACATTCGATTGCCACTCCATCATAATCCTCATAATGATTCCCAGATTTAGATATCGGCGATCCCTTAAGCCAATTACCGGTATATATCTGCACTGCTGGTTGAGTGGTAATGACTGTAAGTTCTCTCCCCGATTTTTGTGAATATAAAATAGCTGCAATCTTTTCTTTTCCGGGAATCCAATCATTTATCACCCAGCAATTATCATATCCTTTGCCATATTTTAATGCTGCAAATTCAACTTGAATGTCTTTACTCAGTTTTTTAGGCTCAATAAAATCCATCGGAGTACCTGTCACATCATCAAAAACACCGGTTGGCACTAATGTCTGATCCGTGGGTAAGTATTTAGTGCTATTCAATTGAAGTATATGATCTAACACAGAACCTGAATTTTCCCCATCAAGGTTAAAATATGCATGATTCGTGAGATTTACTACTGTAGGAGCATCGGTCGAAGCATTGTACTTAATCATGAGTTCATTGTCTTCACTCCATGAATATTCAACAGTAGTATTCAAAGTGCCGGGATACCCTTCATCGCCATCTTTACTTTCAAGAGTAAATACAATAGAATCATTTTTAACTTCATGATTCCATAGCAGATTTGCAAATCCCATTGGACCTCCATGCAACGCATTAGGACCGTTATTGGTAGCCAAGTGATATTCTTTATTGCCAATTTTGAAAAATCCATTGGCTATTCTATTGGCAAAGCGACCCGGTGTTTTGCCGGCGCATGGACCATCGGATAAGTAATCCTCTTTATTCTTATATCCGAGCACCACATCCGCCATATTTCCATCCTTATCAGGAACTACGATCGATGTTATTCCTGCTCCTAAGTTAGAAACTTCAACACTCGCACCTGTGCTATTTGTCAATGTGTATATTACAATATCACCGGAAGCACCATTTATAATTTTCTTCTCAATATTCATATATCAAGATATTTTATGAGCACCGTCAGATATTACCACCTCAATCACGCGAGGTTCATGCCCATATTTTTCATTAAATTTGCTCTTAGCATACGCGATAAAGTTATCATATAACTCATCTTTCACAAGATTAATAGTGCAACCACCAAATCCTCCTCCCATGATTCGTGATCCGGTTACTCCACTTTCTTTTGCAAGGTCATTGAGATAATCAAGTTCTTCACAACTTACTTCATAGAGTTTTGACATTCCATGGTGAGTTTCATACATGCGATTGCCTACTGTTTCGTAATCACCATTCTTCAAGGCTTCGCACACATCAAGCACACGCTTTTCTTCGCCAATTACATACTCTGCACGCATATAATCTTCCTCCGAAATTTTATCTTTGATCTCATCTAATTGTGCCATGGTAGCACCACGAAGTGTTTCGCGATTTAAAATCTTAGATACATTTTCGCATGATTCACGTCTACGGTTATATGGAGATCCCACAAGTTCATGTTTTACCTTTGAATCGAGAAGCACCAATTTATATCCTTTAGGATCGAATGGGTAATATTCATATTCCATCGATTGACAGTCAAGACGCATCAAACATCCTTTTTTACCGAACACTGACGCAAATTGATCCATAATTCCACATTTTACGCCACAATAATTATGCTCGGTAGATTGTCCGATGCGAGCTAATTCAAATTTATCTATTTTATTATCATTAAATAGATCATTAATAGCAAAAGCAAACACTGATTCAAGAGCTGCCGATGACGACATTCCTGCTCCCAAGGGTACGTTGCCAGCAAATACGGCATCAAATCCCTTAACAACTCCACCACGTTTTATAACTTCGCGACATACGCCAAAAATATAACGTGCCCATTGATATTTAGGTATATCTTTTTCTTCTAATCCAAATTCAACTGATTCATTAATATCAATAGAATATACTCGCACAATATCTGTATTATTAGGTAGAATTTCTATTTCAATGATTTTATCTACTGCTCCCGGAAATACAAATCCTCCATTATAGTCTGTATGTTCACCTATTAGATTTATTCGACCTGCTGAAGCATAAAGTGACCCTTCTTTTTCAAATCGATTTTTAAATTCGGCTCTGATTTTCTTTTCCATTGTATTTAATAATTTAAATGATTAATTTGTTTGGTTATTAGTATTTAACGCACATTTATAAAGTTTCTACAAATATATATCATTTTATTTGTGCATCTAAAAGTCTACTTTGCCTTTAACTTAATTTTAATAGGTTTAACCCCTTTTGCGCTGGCAATAAATTCTATTTCTCCACCTTGATTATCACTTTGTACAATGGCGGTCAATGCTCCACTAAATAGAGGCATTTCTGGTACATGAAACATATCGAGACATGTAGGATCGCCATTTGCAACGGCTCGGAATTTCCCTGCTCCATTTACTTTGAATGAAACTTTTCGAGAATCGTCAGGTATGATATTTCCGTCTTTATCGGCAACTCTTAAAGTAATATACGCAAGATCCTCACCGTCAGCATTCAACTGAGTGCGATCTACTTCTGCAACAAGATGATGTGCTTTACCGGCTGTATGAATTGATTTTTCTGCAACAGCTTTTCCTGATTTATCATAAGCCACAACTTTTATACTACCTGGTTGGTAAATTACATCTTTCCACATCATTCGGTAACGATTCATGTGAGTAGAATCATTCCTTTCTCGCATACCTTGGCTCACACCATTGACAAATAATTCAGTTTTTGGATATGATGTATATACAAACACTGGGGTTATCATTCCTTCGCGTCCTTTCCAATTCCAATGGGGTAGAATATGCAATGTGGCATCATCTTCATTCCATTTACTTCGATATAAGTAATATCGGTCTTTTGGAATCGATGCCAAGTCAATTATACCAAACATCGAGCTATGATTAGGCCAAGCATCAGTATCATATGGAGATGGTTCCCCAAGATAATCAAAACCGGTCCATACAAATTGCCCTATATTGTATTCCAAATCATCATCAACGGCAAAATCATCATCGGGAATGTTTGACCACCTGCAATATTCCGTATCATAAGAGGAGGATTGATGGTCATCATAAATAGCATCACCCGCTTTTATTACAGGAAATTTGTAAACTCCTCTCGAAGATACTGTCGAGGCGGTTTCCGTCCCCAAAACCAAACGTTGTGGCAATGCTCTATAAGCCTCATCATAACGATTAACTTTATAGTTGAATCCGGGGACATCAAGCACAGCAGCAAATCCATTATTAATGACTGCGTCAAATTGATCCATTCCGCATGTAACTGGGCGCGTAGTATCTTCACGTTTACAAATATCCAAGAGAAATTTAGCCACTTCTACACCACCCGCTTTCCATTGACTCGGAACCTCGTTTCCGATACTCCACATCACCACGCAAGCATTATTGCGATATTGATGAATCATGTTTATCATATCGCGTTCAGCCCATTTATCGAAATAGCGGTGATATCCATTGTCGCATTTTGCCACATCCCATTCATCAAACGGTTCTACAATCATCATGAATCCCATTTCATCGCACAATTCCACTAATTCTGGAGCCGGCATATTGTGTGAAGTTCTTATGGCATCACATCCCATATCTTTAAGCATCACAAGCTGACGACGCAATGCCGCTTTATTAACAGCTGCACCAAGTGGACCTAAATCGTGATGATTGCATACTCCTTGAAATTTACGCATTTTTCCATTAAGAAAAAATCCTTTATCAGCTCGTAATTCAATGGTACGAAATCCAAAACGGGTATTATATCGATCAACTTCTTTTCCCTCCACCAATATTTTGGTAGTGGCGTTATATAACTCCGGAGTTTCCGGTGACCATAAATGGGGGGTATTTATTACAAAATTCTGCTCTACTGTATATCTATCTGCAGTCTTTACACTTCGCATATCGGTTGCTACAATATTGCCATTCGAATCAAGTATATCAGTATTTAACACTATTATTTCTCCGGATTTTACTCCTTTGACAGAAGTGAGCAATTTCACAGTTCCATAGTCTTCCCCCACATAGGGAGTTGTAATTTGAGTTCCCCACACTGGCACGTGTATTTTATCTGTAACAATAAGATGAACATTGCGGTACAATCCGGCTCCGGGATACCAACGCGATGATTGAGGACGATTTTCAAGTCTTATTTTCAATGAATTTTTTCCTTCGTTTGCAACACTATCTATATTGCAATAAAATGAATTATAACCGTAAGGCCAAAAAATCACTTCTTTTCCATTTACTTCCACTTGTGCTTCGCTCATTGCACCATCAAAAACCAAAGTCACACTTTTATTATCAAGCCCCGGAAGATTGAAATCTCTTTTATATGTTCCAACCCCAACATATGGAAGACCTCCTGTGCGCCCAGTCTTTATAGAAGCATCCTTCTCCTGATTTTGAACCACAGCCACATCTTGCAAATCATTATTGCGATCAAATGGACCATAAATAGCCCAATCATGAGGGATAGTAACATTTTCCCATTTTGTGGCAGGCGATTCATCACCTTTGCAGAATTTCCATGAATCTTTCAATAGCTCCTCTTGACGTGCTGCCATAGAGATTGTTGGGATCACCGCTAATAATACTATTATTATATATTTGTTCATTTTTTTATTAAATAGTTTAGTTGGTTATTTTATTGTTTAATTTAATTTGTTATTAGTATTTTACAAATATAAATTATTTTATCTTTGTAATAAAATATTAATTTACATTTTAACTTAAATTTATAAGTTCATCACTTCATTTTTCGCTTGCAATACAATAAAAAATTACACTTTATATTATTGTTATTAATGCGAAATTCATCTCACTTTGCAAAAGGCTTAAGAACTTATCAACCGTATTTCTTTTACCATTGCAAAGGAGATGAATCACAAAATTAATAACTGAGATTATAATTGGTTAATCCTTGAATGCATCTAATGCTTCAGTTGGCATTCCATTCATAAAACATCCTTTGTTGTATCCTCCATTAGATTCGGGTGTAGATTCAGGCTCCCAATAGAAGATACCTTTACACTTACCATTGGTTGCTGTCTCACTTTTCGATCTTAATGATGAAATAAATTGTTTGCATATTGCTGGTTGATCATAAGCCATTCCTATTTCGCATATCATAACCTCTTTGTTGTATTTTGCACTCACGGTATTGATATTTGAAATACAGTCATTTACCATCTTTTCCCAATTGTCGGTCTCAGGATATAACGACATGCCTATCATATCATATTTACCATTATTAGCTGTGAGATAGTCAAACATTCGAGTAAATAAATAAAGCTCATTTCCACAATCTACATGCACAATAACCTTAGATTCGGGGAATATCGCTTTTACAGCATCATATCCGGAATTGACTAATTCAGCAAAATTAGATCCACTATCCAAATTACCTAACGGATACAACATCCCTGTACGCGTTTCATTCCCTATCTGCACCCATTCAGGTTCTATGCCAAATGAAAGAAGTTGGTTCATCATTTTAGTCACATGTTCTGCTACTGCTTCTTTCAATTTTGGCAAGTCATAATCAGCCCATGCTGCAGGGGTGACCTGTTTACCCGGATCAGCCCAACTATCGCTAAAATGGAAATCTATCATCACCCTTAATCCCAATTTATTAGCTCTGATTGCCTTCACCATCACATCAGCAATATTGTTCCAACCCTCGGTTGGGTTTACCCATACACGAAGTCGCACTGCATTTACTCCGCACTTTGTTTTAAGAAGTTCCATACATTCCATTGGCACGGCGTTGGTAGTAGTGTACGTGTAACCTTCTGATTCCAGTTGGGTCAGCCAACTCACATCTGCTCCTTTAGCAAAAGCAGTACGATCTATCGGAGTTGGAATAGGTTTTGGCGGATTCGTTTTGGGATTTTCTTGAGAGCATGCCCCAAGAATAGCCATTGAAATCATCAAAAATGTTGATAATATTATATTTATACGTTTCATAATAGTTTTATTGCTTTGTTAATGTATATGTTCCTTTTGAAAGATCTACCGTCAATAGGCACGACGAGCCAATCAATGATGAATCATAAGTGATACCTCCGGCATTATAAATAAGGTCGCCATTTCCTCCACCAAAGAAATAATCCCATGAACCATTAAGGTATATCTTGAATCCCCATGGTGCATCGGCTGTAATATTTACCAATGCTGTGTAAATACCTGCGGTTGTACCTTGTGTAAGATTAACCATTGCCCAATCATCGTTGATACCTGCACACTCCACACTTGTGATTGCCATTGTATAGTATGATAGATGCTTCATTGACGCATGTACTAAGTAGAATCCTGCATTTGGAGCCGGAATATTAGTTTCCCCGTTGGCTACCATAGTACCGGCGGCTGCATCGCCTGCTTCGAGTGAATATGCACTATCCCAATTATCTTTTTCTGTATAAAATTTATACCCCCACAATGAATTTACATTGCATGCCCCGGCATAGCTTTTATTATCCTCATCATATAATCTCAAATAATTGTCGAAAGTCCAGCTTCCACTTATTCCATCGTCAATTCCTGATAAATAGAGATATTTTGCTATCTCCACTGGAACATCTCCGCCAGAAATGACTTCGCATGTCCATGCCTTTGGATTACTTAGATTTAGCACTAAACTCATTTCACCTGTTGAAGGCACATTAACTGTTATATCTGTTGCCTGCTCTCCGTAGATAATTTCCGATCCTTTTTGACCAAATCCTACCTTTGTGTCGATTGCAGCCGCATCATCAGTACCGGTAGTAATATTATATTGTTTACCCGTACCGGTTATTTTGAATGTTATATTTCCTGCTTTTGTAGAATTAAATATATACACCCATTTGTTTTCAGTTCTGTTATAAGTCATTTCTCCATTTACATCACCACTGATTTGCAATGTAGGAATATAAAGTGCACTCCATTCTTTTTTTACAGTATTTACATCTACATAATAGCACCCTGTCAATCCCGGGAACCAAAAATTCCACTTATCATCAGCAGTCGACAACTTAAATGCAGTACCACCTTCACTATCACCTGCATTACCCCACACGCTGCCTTCTCCTTCTTGCAAATAATAATTATACCATGCACCTACCCCCAGGAATCCGGTATATTCACCATTTGCAGTAGTCGAGTTCAGTCTCAAACCGGTATCAGCCTTATCTTTATCGAGAATATAAGCCGTAGTCATATCTATTGAATATGGAGTAACGTTTACACATAATGTATTGCTATATTTTGGTTCTATATTTGAACCAAGGGTAGATTTTATACGAATATATAATGGTGCAGCTACATCTCCTGCAAAGCCTAAACGTCCCACCAATGAATTTAATTCATATACAGTGTATTGTTTTTGAAACACTCCCGACTCAACGTGTTGATCAACTGTTGTAGCAAACGATTCACTTGCCGACAATTGGATTGTATTAACGGTAGCATTTTCCGGAGCAGCTACTTGAGAATCGCTCAATGTCAATTCTCCATTATCATTCCAATAGATTGATAATGCCAGGTAGTTCAAATGATCTCGGTCGAGAATTATGTCACCAGAGCCATCTACATTGATATCGGCACTACCCGTAGTAGTCAATATATCACCATCTTTATTACACGAAGCTAATATCAGTGTAGTAAGACAAATAAAAATATATTTCAAATTTTTCATTGCTTTAGAATTAATAGTTTTCATTTTTTAAATTGGGATTTGCCGATAGTTCGGCTGTAGGTATCGGATAAACATTATATTTGCTATTGGTAGAACGTCCATCAACGACACCACCCTTCCATTGCCACAAATAATTACCTCCGGTGAATTGATTATAACGTATTAAATCAGTGCGTCGCGTACATTCCCAATACAATTCTCTTGCTCGTTCATCTAATATAAATTGCAATGTTAACTGGCTATCAGAAATGTTACCCATATCATCTCCGTATGCTCTTTCTCTCAATTTATTCACATAACCTAAGGCTTCTGTTTTTGTATATCCTGTGCCTCCTCTCAACACCGATTCAGCTACCATAAGGTAAATATCAGCCAATCGGAATACAGGATAATCTGTATCACTATGTGGGGTGCGCGATTCATTAAATGTTCCATCATCTTTCAAGTTGGAATATTTCTCTCCAAAATAGCCATATGCCTGATTATCGATAGCTTTATCAAGCCATTGCGATTGTCCATCTGTATAAAACATACAACGTGAATCTGTAGATGTGGCTACATTCCCAAATAATTCAGGCAATTCACCACGCACTCTGAACATTCCCCACCCACTTTTCAATCCATATTTAGAAGGATCTTGACTGCTTGAGTTACCACACTCGCCACAAATTATATAGGTTGTTGCACCCCAAGATACTACATAATCGCTGTCAAGCACAAATGGAAATATTATTTCATTGGTTCGCAAGTGGTTGCTTGCATTAAATAATTTGCTATATGTTTTTTCGAGTGTATAACCTGCATCGATTACTTTTTTACAATATTTTAAGCAATCGGTATATCTGGCTTCTCCGGTATACACTTCAGCATTCAGATACATTTTTGCCAATAAACTCCAAGCAGCAGCTTGCGATGCTCGTCCGTATTCACACGTAGTAGGATTGCTCAAATCATTTTCCACATTGTCCTTCAACTCGCTTTCTATATATGCGAATATTTGTTTGTTGGTATATGCTTCTGGAGTATATGCACCTACACCCATTGTTTCATCAACGAATGGACCTTGTCCGAATAGGTCAAGCACATAATAATATGATAATGCTCTCAAAAATCTGGCTTCTGCCTTATATGTTTTTATATCTGCCTGTTCTTCGGTAGTAAATTTTGATATTTCACCATCACCCGAATGACTTATTAATTCGTTGCAAAGTGCAATGGTATAATAAAGTCTGTAATAAGTGTCAGATACCCATGGATCACTTGCCTCCCACGACATATATGAAAGTCCATTCATTTTATCACCTTCAAGCCAAGTTGCGGCCATCTCATCGGTTGGAGCTTCTTGCAAATTGAAATATGCACGCATAAAATCATATCCGTTGTTACTCGAAATATCCGCATTCCCACCTCCGGATTCTTGACCGGCAATTACATATGATGCATATAATTTTGCAAGTACCATTTTGTAATTCGATGCTTTACTGTACACCGCTTCAGAGTCCGTCTCTACGATGGGACGTTGGTTTAAATCATCAGTACATGAAGATATTAGTAATACTAATAACGTTAATGTTGTATATATAATCTTTTTCATTTTAAAAATTCAATTTTATGTATTAGAAATCAAGTCCTAAAGAGAGTGAATATACGCGTGGACGAGGATAAACCGACATATCTATTCCTCCTTGATTTTCAGGATCTACCCCTTTATATTTTGTGATGGTAAACACGTTTTGAACCATAACAGATGCGTTTAAGCTCAACCATTTTGTTAATTTACCAAAGTTATAACCCAATTGTAGGTTGTCCATCTTCAAGAAAGATGCATTTTCCACATAATAATCGGTTTCATATTGGCGTGTTTGGAATCCGGTAGCCAAATAGCTTTTGTTCAAATTATTTAGCTGGTAATCATTGTACGACATTGTCCCCCAAGCACCGGTGTTCATTGCCATGCCATTGTAAAGATAGTTGCCTAAACTTGCACGAAGACTTGTGCTAAGTGTCCATTTTTTATATCGCAATGAAGTACTTAATCCAAAAATCCAATCTGGAGCAGGCGAATGATAATAATAACGATCATCGTCAGTAATAGAACCGTCACCATTCAAATCGGCATATAGCCCCTCTATTGGTTTCCCTGTGGCTTGATCATAAATCTGTTTAAACACATAGAAGCTATATGGTGCATAACCTTCGGATAATGCTTGTACATAATGCGACTCAATTGCACCTACTAATGTTGGTTTAGACACAGAGTTTTCATTCATCTTAAGGTTTGTGATACGACTTTTCTGCCAAGTAGCATTTGCACTTATTGTCCAAGAGAGATCTTTTGTTTCTATTGGGAAAGCATTGATTGATATTTCGACACCGCTACTATTTATATTCCCAACGTTTGTGAGCATCTGTTTATCAAAGTTAGTTCCTGCCGGCGAAGGGACTGTAGCAAGTAAATCCTGCGTTTTGCGATTGTAGTAATCAAAAGCTCCAGTGATTTTATTGTTCAAGAAACCAAAATCAAACCCTGCATTATATGACTTTGTTGTCTCCCATTTCAAATTTGAATTATATGCCTGGGGGCGATATGTGTATATTGGAGTTCCATTAAACATATATTGGGCACCATCTTGGCTGATTGTATATACGGGAATATAGCTATAATTTGCTATTCCATCTTGTTGTCCCGTCTTACCGTAGCTCAATCTTATCTTCAAATCATTCATTACATCCGAAAACTTGAAGAAAGGTTCTTGCGACACTCTCCATGCCAATGCCACCGATGGGAACATACCCCAACGATTTGATTTACTGAAGCGTGATGAACCATCTCTACGTATTGTTGCTGTCAATAAATACTTTGAATCAAATGCGTAGTTGGCTCTCGCGTAATATGATAGCAATGTATGACGTTGGTCTACAGGTGAACTGGTGCTTTTAATTTCACCATCTACATTTTTTTCTGAATATTGATCCCATGTGTACTTCCAAGATTGATAATCATATCCCGCTGTCGCATCAAGGGTACTTTTGATTTCCTTAAATTCTTTATTGTAGTTTAAGTATACCGTCAAAAGTTTGTTATAATTTTTTTGTGGACCATAATGATAATTTCTACCACCAGAAGAATAATATTGGAATGCTGTTTTAGCAACATACACATCTCCACTACCTTTTGAATAGTCGTATCCGAATGTTCCATGTAATCTCAATTCAGGGAGAAAATGCATGGTATAATCTACATCTGCACTTCCGATCAATCGATATACTTTACTCGTAGAATTATAATTTTTAAGGAGTCCCAGGGGATTTGCCACAGCACCTGTAATAGGTTCACCATTAGCATCGGCAGCCTCATTGTATCCACCTGCAAAAGTACTATTTGCATCATATACTGGAATTGTCGGGTTGAGTGTTGCCCCTCCCCATATCGCTTCTGTGTTGGCAAAAGTATTGTCGTTTATAGTACCCTTTCCATTAAAATTAAATTTTAAATGATTATCAAAAAATGATGGTGAAAGTGAAATGCTTCCTGTATAGCGTGTAGCGTTGTCGGTTTTCAAAATACCATCTTGGTTATAATATCCCAACGATACGCGAAAAGGAAAATCTTTAGTAAATCTACCTGAAACGCTCAAAT